>JAVBTW010000064.1:0-12517 GCA_031555975.1 Eubacteriales bacterium | reverse complement strand
AGCTGAAACAGCAGCAGCAGTGACCTGCTCAGTTCACCCCGCAGCGCGGTGATCGCGCTGTTTCGTACATCCAGATAGCTCACCGGACCACCGCTGGCCAGGGTCCTGATCATCGACCCCATGTCAAGCGCCACGGACGCGTCCTTCATCACGTCCGACAGTTCGGAAAGCTGTTCATCAGTTGGCAGTTGCACCGAAGTCTCCGCCAATGCCAGCGGGCAGGCCAGCACCAGCAGCGTCAAGCAGGCAACCATATATCTCAAGGCAGCCATTCCAGCATCCTTTCCACCAACTGGGTCAGCAGAGGTACGCTCATCGCCAACAGCGCCACGCGGCCGCCAAAGTCGATCCGTTGGGCCAGTGCGCCTTCGCCCGCGTCCTGACACAGCGAAGAGCCAAACTCGCACAGCAGCGAGATTCCGCAGGCGCGCAGCATCAGGCTCGCGCTGCCCGTCAAAAGGCCCGCGCGGTCTGAGAGCGACACAAACGCGTCCGCAACCGTTGTGATCGCGGGCAGGCTCATCATCAGCGCCACCAACCCCGCGGCCATCGCCACCAGCGCGCCCATGCCCGGTTGTTGCTTTCGCAGCAGCACCGCGATCAGTGCGGCCGCGACACAGAGCAGGATGATTCGAATGATTTCCATGGCCGTCAGTACAACTGGAAGAGGGTCTTCACGCTGCCAAAAAAGTCCGAAACCAGGTTGACCACCATAAGGGTCGCCACCACGAGTCCCGCGATGGTGGTCAGCATCGCCATGTCGTCGCGGCCCGCGCGGCTCAACAATTGCCCAAGCACAGCGACGAGGATGCCGAGGGCGGCAATTTTAAAGACGAGGTCTGTGGACATAGGGGCGCTCCCTCCTTTTTTACAGCAGGCATATGGCAATCGCCAGTCCCAGCAGCAGGCCCAAGTTCGTGTACAGCTTGCCGCGCTCCTCGGCCCGGGCATTCGCCTTGCCGAGCAGTTCCAAAAGCCCCGACTCAGCCGAATCCAACAGCAGTTGCTGGCCGCTCTTTCCGGTGCCGCCAAGCGATTCAAACAGTACATCCAGCCGCTGCAGGTCTTCGGGCAGGAGGCAGTCCAGCATCGCACCCTGGGCAGTCAGTTCCTCGCGGCAGCGTTGCCATCCCTCACAAGCGCTCATGCCGTCGGCCATGTTGCCCGCAATGTGGGCGAACAGCGGACATCCGCTCTCCCGCAGCGCAGCTTCCAGCGGCGTCAGCCGCTCCAGCATCGACAACCGCAGTTGGGGCAGCGCTCGAATGAACGCTTGCAGCATCGAAACGCGCCGCTGTTCCTTCTGGCACAGCGCCCGTCCGGCCAGCGCACAGGCTGCCGTGATCGCTGCGGCCGCGCCCAGTTTTACCATCCATTCGCTCACACGCCTCCCTCCCCATCGACGATGCGCAGGATGCGGCCCGGTTTCCCGCCCAGCAGCGCCACCACTGGAAATAGCCTGTCCTCAAACAGCGGCCCCAGCGCCCGTCTCGCCTTTGCCTGCTCGAAACTGCCCGCGTGCGCCGACGCCAGCACCGCCACGCCGCACCGCGCGGCCTCCAGAACCGCTTCTGCGTCCCCGGGGCCGCCCAGCTCATCCGTGACGATCACGTCTGGCGACATCGCGCGTATCAGCATCGGCACGGCTTCGCGCTTTGGCGCTCCGTCGCACACGTCGGTCATCGGACCCACATCCAGTTGGGGCACACCGTCAAGACAGCCCGCCAGTTCACAGCGCTCATCGGCAATGGCGACATGCAGCCCGGCTTTTGACAACTGGCGCGCGGCGTCACGCAGCATGGTGGTCTTGCCCATCATGGGCGCGGACAGGAGCAGGCAACTGCGAGCCTGTCCGCTTTGAAGGATGTGCGGCATCAACGCGTCCGCCGCGCCGGGTATCTGCCGCGCCATGCGCACCGAAACGAATGCCGGGTGCGCAAGCCCTCCGTTCACATAACCACCGGTAACGCCTGCGCGGCAACCGCCCCGAAGCGGGAAATACCCTTCGCGAAACTGCTGCTCCAGCGCATAAAGCGAGTGATTGGTCAGTTGCGAGACCACTTCGCGCAGCTCATCCCGCGTCAGTTTTTCCCCGATCAGACGGCCCTCGGCGCCTGATCGGATCTCCAACTGCACACCCGTACGAAGCCGGATCTCGTAGGCCCCGTCCAGCGCGTCCGGCGGTATGCGGGCACGGATGCAGGCAGGCATGTGGCTGAGCAGTGGGTGCATGTCCATCCCTCCCGCACAGGCAGTATATGTGTAGCAACGCTTGCGCATGACCAGGAAATGGGTTACAATGCCTGTTGACGAGGTGATGGAAGGTGTTAACGAAACTGGCGCACCGCATGCATGCGGCACTGCGCAGAACACTGATGCGCGCGTTTTTCCTGCTGCCCATGCGGGACGCGGCCGTGTTCACATCCTTTTCCGGCACGGGCTATTCAGACAATCCCAAGGTCGTGTCGGAGGCGCTGCACGAATTGCGCCCCGAAATGGAGATCATCTGGCTGTTTCAAGACCCGGATGCAAAGGCCGGCATTGCCCCAGATTATGTCAAGCGGCTTCGGCTGCATTCCGTGGCCGCGCTCAAGGCCAAATCAACGGCCAAGGTTTGGGTTTTCAACATGCCGGTGCGGGAATTCGTATTGAAGCGGCGAGACACCGTCTACGTACAGACCTGGCATGGAGACCGAGGGTTCAAAAAGATGCTGTACGATGCGCCGGACCATGCTGAGGACCGGGTGTTGTATGAGCAGGATCACTGCGACGCCATGTGCTCAGGCTCCACATTCTGTGAGGGAACCTTTCGCACGGGCTTCCGCTATCAGGGGGAGATCCTGCGCTACGGCTCGCCCAGGAACGACGCGCTGATGCGCCTGGACCCGGCAAAAATTGCGGCCATCAAGTCCGCACTGGACATCGCCAAGTCAGCAAAGGTCTTGCTGTATGCGCCGACCATGCGCAACGCAGCCAGGCGGGCGGGCGTGGCGCAGCCGATTCAACCCGTAGACATTCCGCGCACACTGGACCTGCTTGGCCTGGAATGGGTGTGCGTGGTGCGCGCGCACAGCACCCAAAAGGGGCTGGGCGGCTTGCCGGACGACGCGCGGATCAAGGACGCGTCCGCCTATGAGGACATGGCGGACATCCTGCAGGTCACGGACATGCTGATCACAGACTATTCTTCTTGTGCCGGTGACTTTGCGCTGACGGGCAAGCCGATCGTGCTGTTCCAGGAGGACAGAGAAGGGTTTGCAAAGGCAGAGCGCACGTTTTACTTTGACATCGAACAATCGCCCTATGTCGTGGCGCAGAGCCAGGCGGAACTCGAAGCCAGTCTCCATGACCTGACGCCGGAACAGGCAGGGGCGAACGACGCCGCCATATTGGCATTCTACGGGGCCTATGAGACCGGTGAGGCCGCGGAGAAGGTGGCGTCTTGGATCGCCGTGCGGCTGGACCGCGGATCGAATGCGGCGAATTGACGCGAAGGAAGTGTTTGAATGAAGGGATCCGTGTGCCGCTGGACGGCAATATGGGTTGCGCTGCTGATGCTGATAACGGGGATCGGGTCCGCCGATGCCGAACCCTCGACGACGCCGGAGGCGGCCGTTCAGGTTCAGGCTGAGCCAACCCCATCCCCCACGGCAGCCGCGCCGCAGACCGCTGTTATCCGCGCAGTCGGCGACATCATGCTACACGAACAGCAGCTCCGTGCGCACAAGACCCAAAACGGATATGACTTCAGCGACACATTCGCGCTGATCGAGGACTCACTCCAGGCTGCCGATTATGCGATCGGCAACCTGGAGGGCACCGTGGGCAAGAGCGCGAACAAAGGATACAGCGGCTTTCCCCTGTTCAATGCTCCCGAAGGCTGGTTGGACGCGCTGAAAGACGCGGGTTTTGACATGCTGACAATGGCGAACAACCACATGTATGACCGGTACGCGGACGGCGTCACCAAGACGCTGGACTTGGTGGACGAGCGCGGGTTCGATCATGTCGGCGCGTACCGCAGCCAGGCCGAACGCGACACGCCGCTGGTGATTGATGTGAATGGGATCAAGATCGGCATGCTGGCCTATACGGAGCACACGAACGGGATGGAGCGGTACGTGAGTCAGGGAGCGTTGCCGTACGCGGTGAGCGTGCTTGGCAAGAGCAACGTGCCCGAGGACATCCGCCGCTTGAAGGAGGCGGGTGCGGAACTGGTGGTCGCGTGTTTGCACTGGGGCGAGGAGTACAAGCGAAAGCCGAACGCGAGCACAAAGGGCCATGCGAAAAAGCTGGCGGGCATGGGCGTGGATGTGATCATTGGCAGCCATCCGCATGTGGCGCAAGGCATCGAGTATGTCAAGTCGGACGACGGCGCCCGAACCGCGCTGGTGGCGTACTCGCTCGGGAATTTTGTCGGGTACATGCAGGATGCGTACACAGACGGCGGCCTCATCTTTGAATTCACGGTGCAGCGCGGCGCGGACGGGACTTTGACTGTGCGGGATCCCAAGTATGTGCCCGTCTACTTATGGAAGGGCGGGACGCGGAACAACGGCAAGATTGTGCGTCCCGTGCCCGCAGGAAAGCTGTGGAAGAACCCGGAGAAGAAGATGTCCAAGGGCGCTCGGGCCGGTATGAAGAAGGCCTATCGCGCTCTCGTCGCGCTGCTCAAAAAGAGCCCCGCGGAGCCGCTCGACGAGTGATTGGCCCTTTTTCTGTCATCCTGAGCGCCAGCGAAGGATGACACGGTCGGGACGAAGCTGCATGCATGCGGTTGCCCGACCAAAACATCGTGTTAACTTGACATCTTCTGCGATGGTCCCTATAATCAAATTAACCATGGACAATGATGGGCTGACAACCCTGAGTCTCCGGCGAGAGTCGGCGCGTGGCCTGCGATATCGGGCTCATGAGTGGGTCGCCGTGAACGGCGTCCAACCAGGGTGGCACCGCGAAAGACCAACGCCTTTCGTCCCTCGGCTGTGGGATGAAAGGCGCTTTTTTTACCCAGAAGGAGGTTCATACCCATGTTGACTCAGAGACCCAAGGGCACACAGGACATTCTGCCGGGCGAAAGCTGGCGCTGGCAGCGGATCGAGCGGAACATGCGCGAGATCTGTGCGCTGGGCGGTTATCGTGAGATCAGAACGCCGGTGTTCGAGCACACCGAGCTGTTCCAGCGCGGCGTCGGCGACACCACCGACGTGGTGCAAAAAGAGATGTACACCTTCGAGGACAAGGGCGGGCGGTCCATCACCCTCAAGCCCAAGGGCACCGCAGGCGTGGCGCGGGCGTTTCTAGAGGCACACTTGGAGGCCGAGCCGCTGCCGTGCAAGATGTATTATGTATTCAGTCCCCACATGCGCTACGAAAAGCCTCAGTCCGGTCGGTTGCGCGAGCATCATCAGCTTGGCATCGAGGTGTTCGGCGCCAAGGACGCCAGCTGTGACGCGGAGGGCATCAAGCTGGCGATGGACCAGTTGCGCGCATGTGGGCTGAGCCAGCTGAGGCTGGAGATCAACTCGATCGGATGCCCCGCCTGCCGCGCAGCATATTCGGAGCGGCTCAAGGCATTCCTGATGCCCAAGCTCGAAAAACTGTGCAAGACCTGCAACGAGCGGTTTGAACGCAATCCCATGCGCATCCTTGACTGCAAGGACCCCGGCGACCAAGAACTGGTGAAGGACGCGCCTAGCCCGATCGATTGCCTGTGCGAGGACTGCCGCGCTCACTTCGATTCACTGCAGCGGTACCTGAATGCACTGTCGATCCCGTTCACAGTCAACCCGCGCACCGTGCGCGGACTGGACTACTACACCCGCACCGTGTTCGAGGTTTTCTTGGACATCAAAGAAGACTTTCCTGCACTGGCGGGCGGCGGGCGCTACGACGGACTGCTGGCTTCGCTGGACGGCCCGGACGTGCCCGGATTCGGGTTCGGCATGGGCGAAGAGCGGCTGCTGCTGGCGCTGGACAAGATGGGCGTGACCGAGCCCGAATCCCCGGTCTACGATGCGTTCATCGTCACGCTGGGCGAAGATGCACGGGTGCACGGGCTGGCTCTGGCGGACGAATTGCGCCAAAATGGCATCCGCTGCGACATCGACCATGCGGCCCGCAGCATGAAGGCGCAAATGAAGTATGCCAGCAAGACCGGCGCGCCAAAGGTCATCATCATTGCGGACGATGAACTTTCAAAAGGCGTTGTGAAGCTGCGCGACATGAACACCAAGGAAGAACTGGAACTCACGCGCGAGCAACTGATCGAGCAACTTTTATAGGAGTGACACATATGAATAGAACGTTGATCAAGGACATCTCTGGCGCGGGCGCGTACCGCATCTCCGGGTTCGTGGAAAACCTGCGCAACAAGCGCACAATGGCGTTTCTGGTGCTTCGCGACGTGTCGGGCCGAATGCAGGTGACGCTGGAAAAGGAAAAGTATCCCGAATTGGCCGCGATCGTGGACCAGCTGACGGTCGAGTCCTGCATCAGCTGTGAGGGCGAAATCGTGGAGAACGAGTACGTCAAGATGGGCGGTCGCGAGATGCTGCCCACCAAGATCGAGATCGCGTCCATCGCCGATCCCATGCCGCTCTTAAAGGACTCCAACATCGACACACGGCTCGACTACCGCTGGATCGACCTGCGCTCAGATGCGAACCAGCTGGTATTCAAAGCGCAAACCTGCTTCATCGGTGCGTTCCGCGACTTCCTGCTGGCGCGCGGCTTCACCGAAATCCACACGCCGAAGCTGATCGGCGCGGCCTCGGAATCGGGCGCGGACGTGTTCGAACTGAAATACTTTGACCGCAAGGCGTTCCTGTCCCAGAGCCCGCAGTTCTACAAGCAGATGGCGATGGCCGCGGGCATGGAGCGCATCTTCGAAGTCGGGCCGGTCTTCCGCGCCGAGAAGAGCCATACCAGAAAGCACGCCACCGAGTTCACTGGTTTCGACCTCGAGTTCTCGTGGATCGAGTCGTTCGAAGACGTGATGAAGATCGAAGAAGAGATGTTGGCGTTCGCACTGGAGCGGGTCAAGGGCCAGTATGGAGAGGAGATCAAGCGGCTGTGTAACATTGAGGTCGTGGCGCCCTCCCTCCCTTTCCCGCGCATTAAGCTTGCGGACCTGTATAACGAGCTTGAGACCCGCTATGGCTATAAGGTGCCGGACGAGGAAAAGACCGACCTCACCACCGAGGCCGAGCAGCTTTCGTTCAAGTACTCCATGGAGCAGTACGGCCACGAATTCCTGTTCGTGACCGACTATCCTGCGGAGAAGCGCGCGTTCTATCACATGCGCAAGAACGGTATCCCGCAAGGGTACGACCTGCTCTGGCGCGGCGTGGAGATCACCACCGGCGCGCAGCGCGAGCATCGCTACGAAGAGTTGAAGGCGCAGGCAGCCGAAAAGGGACTGGGGGAGGACGTGGCGTTCTACACCGAGTTCTTCCGCTACGGCTGCCCGCCCCACGGCGGGTTCGGGTTGGGCGTGGACCGCATGACCATGCTGCTGCTGGATCTGGGGATCAAGGAGACCATGTTCCTGTTCCGCGGACCGAACCGGCTGACGCCGTAAGATGTCGGAACGTGTTTGATCTGGACAAATCCGGGTGACAATATTTGCAGCAGGAGGCGATAAGCGTGAAGCAGACCGCAACCGTCACCTTCGTAGACGGTATGCCTGTGGCCGAGATTGTTCGGCCTGAGGCCTGCGAGGCCTGTCACGCGTGCAAATACGGTCGCCAGCAAACAATGCGTGTTCATCTGCCGCCGGGGGATTATGCGGAGGGCCAGCGGGTTGAGCTGAGTCTGCCCGAGGGCCGCGTTGGATTGGCCTCGCTGATCGCTTACGCATTTCCGCTGGTGATGCTGCTGACCGGGCTGTTCCTTGGGCACGCGCTCTTTCAGAGCGACTGGGGCGCTGCGTTGGGCGCGACGTTCCTGCTGGGCGTTTCGCTGATGATCATCAGACTGCTGGAACCCAGGCTTCGAAAGAGCGGCGCGTTCCAGCCCCATACCTGTCCCGGACTGATCGACCCCGGACCAAACTGAGGCAATACGACCCACACAAGGAGGACATGAAAATGGCAAGCGAGTTCGTCAAAACCTTTACATCCAAGGAAGTCACCGCCGAGGCGCTCTCGGGCAAGGGCCTGGTGCTGGTGGACTTTTGGGCGCCATGGTGCGGCCCGTGCCGCATGGTCGGCCCCATCGTGGACCAGTTGGCACAGGAATACGACGGCAAAGTGACCGTCGGCAAACTGAACGTGGACGACGAAGGCCAGGGCGCCATGGCCTACGGTGTGACGAGCATTCCCACGCTGATCCTGTTCAAAGACGGCCAGATCGCGGATCGCGTGATCGGCGCCCGAGGCAAGCCGGCGCTTCAGGAGATGCTGGACAAGCACATTGTGGGGTAGACGGGTATCTCGCCCATCCTCCCCTACATCCTGTCTGTTAAATGCTTCACACCCCCTGTGCATGGTGGGCAAATCGTGGTATACTGTATCTTGAGTAGATTGCAAGGTATGCTGCATGGATGATGGGCGTCTGGCAACTGCGGACGCTCATTTTTTCTGTCATGTGGCACACACGTGGGTTTCGTCATCTGGCGCGTCGCACGTCGGGCCGAGGGCCGTATCGCCCCCTGCCAGGTCGCGCCGAAAAGGAGGAACATGCAATTGGAAGGCCGTTCTGGCCCTTCCACTTGTTTTTGTGCGCAGCCATCCCGCCCGCTATGAATCTATAAACGTTCGCGATATATTTATTTGAATAAGGAGAACTTTCAATGGCAACACAAGGCAACCGCAAAAAGAACAGCATGCCGAGGCTGAGGATCATTCCGCTGGGCGGCGTGTCGGAGATCGGCAAGAACATGACCGTATTCGAATACGGCGACGACATCATCGTGGTGGACGTGGGTTCCATGTTCCCCGGCGAAGACATGCCGGGGGTAGACCTGGTCATTCCCGACACGACCTACCTCAGCAAGAACGCCAGTCGCATCAAGGGTTACTTCATCACCCACGGGCATGAAGACCACATCGGCGCCACCCCATACATCTTCAGACAATACCCGGCGCCCGTATACGGCACCAGGCTCACGTTGGCGCTGATTGAGCACAAGCTCAAAGAGCACCGCCTGAACAACATGCAGCTGAACGTCATCAAGTCCGGCGATACGGTCAAAGCCGGCTGCTTTGAAGTGGAGTTTATCCGCGTGGGCCATTCCATCGCGGGCGCTGTGGCCATGGCCATCAAGACGCCCATCGGTACCGTGGTTCACACCGGCGACTTCAAGGTGGACTATACCCCTGTGGACGAACAAGTCATGGATTTGGGCAGGTTTGCAGCCCTGGGCAACGAGGGTGTGTTGGCGTTGCTGATGGACTCAACAAACGTCGAGCGGCCCGGCTACACCATGTCCGAAAAGACGGTTGGCGAGACGTTTAAAAACCTGTTCGCCAAGGCCGAGGGCCGCATTATCGTGGCCATGTTCGCATCGAACATCCACAGAATTCAGCAGGTCGTGGACAGCGCCGTGCGCTACAACCGCAAAGTGTGCCTGATCGGGCGCAGCATGGTGAACGTGTCCAAAATCGCCATTCAGCTTGGAGAGCTGAAGATCCCAGAAGGACGGCTGTTAAGCCCGGACGACATCGACCGCTATGACGATGATGAGATCGTCATCATGACCACCGGCAGCCAGGGCGAGGCGATGTCGGGCCTGTCGCGCATGGCGTCGGGCGAGCACAGCAAGGTGCGCATCAAACCGTCGGACACCGTCATCATCTCCGCCTCCCCCATTCCCGGCAACGAGAAAAGCGTGTCGCGGGTGATCAACCACCTGATGCGCGCCGGCGCGTACGTCATCTATGAGTCATTGGCGGATGTGCACGTTTCGGGCCACGCCTGCCAGGAAGAACTCAAGCTGATTCACACGCTGGTCAAGCCCAAATTTTTCATCCCGGTCCATGGTGAGGACAAACACCTGCACCATCACGCGCGGCTGGCCATGTCGCTGGGCATGTCAGAGGATTGTGTTCACATCCCTGACACCGGCGAAATCATCGAGCTGTCGGACAAAAAAATGACCGTCGCGGGCAGCGTACCCTCCGGCGTGGTGCTAATCGACGGTTTGGGCGTGGGCGATGTCGGCGCGGTGGTGCTGCGTGACCGCATGCATCTTTCGCAGGACGGCCTGCTGATTGTGTGCATGTCCATCGACAGGCAGTCCGGCATGATCGTCAGCGGCCCGGACATTGTGTCCCGCGGCTTGGTCTATGTGCGCGAATCGGACGATCTGGTGGACGGTGCGCGCGACGCAGCCAGAAAAGCGCTGTCGCAGTATGGTCGCATCGACCCCAGCGACTGGGGTCAGGTCAAGAACGCCGTGCGCGACGCCGTGCAGCGGTTTGTGTATGGTCACATCAAGCGCAGCCCCATGATCCTGCCGATCATCATGGAAGTGAAACCATAATGAACCAAAGCGCGACACTGCGCGTCAAAACAAAATGGCACCTGAAAGCGAGGCATTGAGCCCATGAACGTCTACGATCAAGCCCACGCACTGGCCTCGGCCATGAAGCAATCGGAGGAATTCCGGGAATTTGAGCGCCTGCGCGCCGCAGCGTATGACGACAGTACCAACAAGGAACTGTTGGACGCGTACAAGAAGCTGCAATACAAGACCCAAGCCCGCATGGCCGCAGGCGAGCGGATTGACGAAGCGGATTTTCAACGCATGCAGCAGATCGCGTCGCTCCTGCAATACAACCAGGACGCCAGCGCCTATCTGATGGCGGAGTTCCGCTTTCAGAAGATGCTTGCGGACATCTACAAGATTCTGGCCGACGTGGCGGGCATTGATTTGGACATGCTTACATCGGACTAACGCTCGGAGGACAGACACTGATGGCAAGAAACGCCGCTAGATCGGGCCGCAGACCACCGAAGGCCCCCGTGACTTCGACCCGTTACACCCAAAAGACGCTGATGCATGACCGCCAATATGGGTTTTATTGGTATGCCTGGCTGTGGAGAATCGTGCGTCCCCTGCTGATCCTGACGATCAGCATTGTCATCGTGCTGGGCGTGATCACCTTGGGCGCGAACCTGGTCAACAACACGTTTTTTGCCGCGCCGGACCCGAAGGACGAACTGGTGCGCGAGTTTAAGATCGAGCAGGGCGACTACATCGCCACTGTCGGCAACAACCTGTATGAGCAGGGCTTTATCAAGAACAAAGGCATCTTCAAATACATGGTTCAGTTCCGCGAACTGACGGACAAGATCCAGTGGGGCTCGTTTCCCTTGTCCAGTTCCATGAACATCAACGAGGTCATCGACATCCTAGCCCAGGGCTCCGCAACCAACGAAAACTCCATCACCGTCATCCCCGGATGGCGCATCGCGGACATCGCAAACTACCTTGTCAAACAGGGCGTCCTGCCGGACGACAAGGAGTTCCTCGCGCTCTGCAACGACGGCGAGCGGTTCAAGGATCTGTCCTACGCGGTGAACGAGGCGGTGGAAAACAGGTCGATCACCCGCAGGCAGTATCAGCTCGAAGGGTATCTCGCGCCGGACACCTACCGCGTGTACAAGGACGCCAGCGCAGAAACGAACATTGAACGGCTACTCAGTCAAGGCGAGACGGTGCGCGACCGGGTGTTTGACACCGAAAACCCGCCGGAGTTCGAAGTCACGCGCAATGAAAGCGGCGAAATGATTGACGCTGACGGCAACGTGCTCACTGAAAAGCCCGAGGAGTTCAAGTCCACGCTGACCAAAGATCAGACGATCATCCTGGCCTCCATCATCGAGAAAGAGGCCGGCGCGCTGACCGACTACCGGAAGGTCTCCGCGGTGCTGCACAACCGGCTGATCAAGGGCATGCGGCTGGAATGTGACTCCACAATCAACTATCTGCTGGGCACCAGCAAACTGATCCTGAGCTCCGACGAGCTGAAAAAGGAGAGTCCCTACAACACCTACACGAATGGGGGCTTGCCGGTCGGCCCCATCTGCAACCCCTCAGAAAAAGCGCTGGTGGCGGCGCTGTATCCTGACATGGACTATGTATACAGCGGCTATCTGTACTTCTGTTCCAAGGACCCAGCCACCACGCGGGAGCTGCAATTCTCCGTCACCAAGGCCGATCACGAAGCAGCCGTGGCGCAATACAGGCCACTGTGGATCGAGTACGACGAAAAGCAGAAGGCGAAACAGGCCAATACAGGAACGTAGCAGGCGCACAGCGCGAGCGGCCATCTTTCCTCGCCGGGATGGATAGCCGCTTACGGCATAATCCCCCATCGCCATCATAAACTCGTAGGGCACACCACCGCGTGAACGGAGGGATGCCCTATGTTTTTGGAACTCTTGCTTTCCATGTATGACCGGGTGTTGCTGCTCATTTCCCATGTGGCGGGGAAATCGTCCTTCCCCACCCCCCTGCCACCTGACGAGGAAAAGCGCGCCATAGAAGAGATGATGGCGGGCGACCGCG
>JAVBTW010000253.1:0-7364 GCA_031555975.1 Eubacteriales bacterium | reverse complement strand
CCCCGCGTGTCGCGCTCCTCCGCGCTGGCATCGAAGGCGACGGGCTATCCCATCGCCAAAGTCACCACCAAGATTGCGCTGGGCTACACCTTGCCCGAGATCAAGAACGATGTCACTGGCGTGACCATGGCGTGCTTTGAGCCTGCGGTGGATTATGTGGTGCTCAAGTTCCCCAAGTGGCCTTTTGACAAGTTTGTCGGCGCGTCCAGAAAGCTGGGCACCCAGATGAAGGCCACGGGCGAAGTGATGTCCATCGCGCCCAGTTTTGAGATGGCGCTGATGAAGGCCGTGCGCGGCGCGGAGATCAAGCAGGACACCCTGGACATGAAGGCGCTTGACAGCATGAAGACGGAAGACCTGGCGCTCCAGGACGATCTGCGCATCTTCCGCGTGTTCAAGGCGCTGCAGTCGGGCGTCTCTGTGGACGAGATCAACCGCATCACGCGCATCAACAAATGGTTCCTGACGAAGATCAGGCATCTGGTGGACTTCGAGGCCGATGTGAAGGCGAACGGGTTGGACGAAGCCCGCTACCTGAAGGGAAAGAAACTCGGTTACCTCGACAAGACCCTGCACCAACTGGCCGCGACCGATCAGGCCGCAGCGGTGTTTCGCCGGGCGGCGGCCTACAAAATGGTGGATACGTGCGCGGCCGAATTCCCAGCCCAGACGCCCTATTTCTATGCCACCTACGACGACCACTGCGAAGCCCGCGAGCGCGTGTCCTCCGGCAAGCCCCGCATCATCGTGCTCGGTTCTGGTCCCATCCGCATCGGCCAGGGCATCGAATTTGATTATTCGTCCGTGCACTGTGTATGGACCCTCAAGGAACTGGGCTATGAGGTCGCCATCATCAACAACAACCCCGAGACCGTCTCCACCGACTTCGATACCGCCGACCGACTCTATTTCGAACCGTTGACGGAGGAGGACGTGATGAACGTCATCGAGGTGGAAAAGCCAGACGGCGTCGTCGTGGCCTTCGGCGGCCAGACGGCCATCAACCTCACCGCCATGCTCGACAGCCGGGGCCTGAAGATCCTGGGCACCTCTGCCGCTGGTATCGACATCGCCGAGGACCGCGGCAAGTTCGACAAACTGCTGGGCCAGTTTGAGATCCGCCGTCCGCAGGGCAGAACGGCCCTGACACTGGACGAAGCGCTCACTGCTGCAACCGAGCTGAGCTATCCCGTGTTGCTGCGGCCAAGCTACGTCATCGGCGGCCAGAACATGACCATCGCCGGATCAGACGACGACGTGCGCACGTACATGGAGCGCATCCTGTCGTCCAGCAGTGACAATGTCGTGCTGATCGACAAATATATGAAGGGCACCGAACTGGAAGTGGACGTGATCTCGGACGGCACAGATGTGCTGATTCCCGGCATCATGGAGCACATTGAGAAGGCGGGTGTCCATTCAGGCGACTCCATCGCCATCTATCCGCCCGTGGGCATTGACGACATGATGCTCAGCCAGGTCGTCCAGCGCAGCACACAGCTGGCGCTGGCGCTGAAAACGCAGGGGTTGGTGAACATTCAGTACCTCATCTACGAGGGCGAGCTGTATGTGATCGAAGTCAACCCCCGCGCCAGCCGCACCATCCCCTACATCAGCAAGGTCACAGGCGTGCCCATGGTCGAGCTTGCCAGCCGTGTGATGCTGGGCGAGCGGGTCAAAGACCTCGGCTTTGGCACGGGCCTGTACAAGACGCCGCCCTACATCGCCGTCAAGGTGCCGGTGTTCAGCTTTGAAAAACTCAGCGACGCCAATGCGACCCTCGGACCTCAAATGAAGTCCACCGGCGAAGTGCTGGGCATTGGCACCACGCGGGCTGAGGCGCTCTACAAGGGGCTGGTTTCCGCCGGATTCAAGATCACGCATCCGTCGCCGGACCGCCGGATCGGCGTACTGTTTTCCGTCGCGCCGGAGGACGCGGAGGATGCCATCGGACTGGGCCGCAAGTTCGTGGACTTGGGCGCGAAGCTGTACGCGACGGAAGGCACCGCAAAGGGCCTCAGCTGTCTCGGCAGCGGCATTGAATCCATCGCGCACATTGAAGAGCAGGAAAAGCTGGAAAAACTGGTGCAGTCAGGATTGATTGACTACATCGTAATCACCGGCGTGGGCCGCAGAAACACCACCGAAGCCTACATCGCGCTGCAGCGCCAAGCGCTGCTGCACGGCGTGGCCTGCCTGACCAGCCTGGACACGGCGGACGCGCTGGCCGACATCATCGCCAGCCGGTTCACACCGCTCAACACGGAATTGGTGGACATCGCCCACCTGCGCACCGAACCGGAAGCGCTGCAGTTCTCAAAGATGGAGGGCAGCGGCAACGACTACATCTTCTTCAACAATTGGGACGGGGCCATCAACTGCCCTGAGTCGCTGGCAATCAAGTGCTCTGACCGCCACTACGGTATCGGCGGCGACGGCGTGGTGCTGATTGAAAAGCCGACCCATCCCGAGGCCGACGCCAGGATGCGCATCTTCAACCGCGACGGCACCGAGGGCAAGATGGCCGGCAACTGCATCCGCTGTGTGGGCAAGTACGTCTACGACAAAGACCTGGCCGACAAGAAAAACCCGATGGTGATTGAGACTGCCTCAGGCCTGAAAAAGGTCGAGCTGACGCTGATCTCAGGGCAAGTGCGCTGGGCCACCGCCAGCATGGGTGAGGCGAACCTGGACCCCAAAAGCGTCCCGGTGAACTTGCCCGGTGAAAAGGTTGTGGACCGCGCGGTCTCCATCGGCGGTGCGACCTATGACATCACCTGTGTGTCCATGGGCAACCCCCACTGTGTGGTGTTCGTTGACGAACTGGAGAACCTGGACCTGAGCGCCATCGGCCCGAAGTTTGAGCACAACGAACTGTTCCCTGACCGCGTGAATGCCGAATTTGTGCGCGTCATCAACAAGAACCTGCTCAAGATGCGCGCCTGGGAGCGCGGCAATGGCGAGACCATGGCCTGCGGCACCGGTGCATGCGCTGCGGTTGTGGCCGCGACGGAAAAGGGACTGTGCCAGGTTGGCGAGGACGTAGTCGTGCGCGTCAGAGGCGGCAAGCTGACCGTTCACTACGACGGCAAGCGCTGCACACTGCGCGGCAATGCGAACCTGATCTGCGAAGGCGTCTACAGGCACTAGGCAAGCGCTGAGTAATTCGGCCGGAGGGGGTCGCTTCTTCGTCGATCCAGCGCCGCAGTCGAACTGCCAAGGGGCGATGTTTCCCTCTACCCTCCCGATGACCAACCCCCCGAAACACACAAAGGGGGCTGTCGCGCCGGCAAAAAGCCAGCGTGACAGCCCCCTTTTCCATGCCTCATTCCATGTCGTCAAAATCATCTTCGATCACTTCGCCATTGACGCGCGGCAATGTGATCAGGAACTCCGTGCCTTCACCCAACCTAGACTGCACCTCGATCTGACCGCCCATCGTCCGGATCAGGTGCTTCACAATCGCCAGGCCCAGTCCTGTTCCTCCCATCGACCGGCTCCGGCCCTTGTCCACCCGGTAAAACCGCTCAAACAGTCGCGGCAGGTTTTCTTCGGCGATTCCGATCCCCGTGTCCGCGATGGACACGTTCACGCTGTCCTCGCTGTTGTGAATCGAAACGGTCACACTCCCGCCTTCGCGGTTGTACTTAACCGCGTTTTCGACCAGGTTGATCAGCATCTGCTCCACCCGGTCCGGATTGCCCATCACGATGCTCGGCTCGGACACCTGCGGCGGATGAATCGTCACATTCTTCTCGCTCGCCTGGATTTCCAGCATGTCGCACACGTCCTGCGCCATCTTTTCCAGCCGGATCTTCTGGTTGGGCACTTCGTCCTTGCCCGATTCCAGCTTCGATATGCTCAGAATGTCGTTGATCAATCGCGTCAACCGGTCCGCTTCCAGCATGATGATCCGCAGGAATTTTTTTGCCATCTCCGGATTGTCGATCGCGCCTTCCTGAAGCGTCTCCACGAATCCCTTGATGCTCGTCAGCGGCGTTTTCAGCTCGTGGCTCACGTTCACAGAGAAATCCGTACGCACCTGCTCGAGCCGCCTCAGTTCCGTGATGTCCTCCACCAACGCCACCGCGCCTACAGCCTTCCCGTCCTTCATCATGGGCGAAACATACAGTCGCAGCGGCACATGCCCGCGTCCCACCGCGCTTCTTGCGGCCACTTCGTTGGTATAGACGCCGTCCTGATGCATCGCGTCTGTCAGCACCCGATCCAGACTCACATCCTTCGACGCCATGCTGATCGGCAAACCTTCGGATGAACCGACGATGTTCAGCAGGTGTTTCGCCGCCGGGGTGACCAAGATGATGTTCAGTTTGTCGTCCACGGCGAGGATGCCGTTCTGCATGTGGTTGATCACCGTGTTCAGCGCCTGGTTGCGGGTTTTCTGCTTGAAAACGCGGTCCTGGATCCGGCCCATGACCTCGTTAAAGTGGGCGCTCTGTTCCAGTGTGTCGCCGGAGGCCGATTGGATTCGACTGTCGAAACGGCCCTCTGAGAAGTCCTCCAGCACGCGCTGGACTTCGCCAACAAACCGGTTCGTCTTGTTCACCGCGAACTGGAAGATGATCGCCGACAGCAGCGCGACCAGCACCGCCAGCAGCACCAACAGCACCAGCTTGCCGCCCATGGCCTCCATCATCGTATGACCTTCGCGCGCAACCGCAAGCACCTTGCCGCCCGGCAATTCTTCAAACGCGAAAAGCCACACATCGCCATCACCCCAATAGGGCGGCCGTGTAGCGGTCCTCTGTTCTCCAGAGGCAATCCCTCGCAATTCCTCGGCCGTCAGTTCGTCCTTGAATCCGTGCTTGGTCACAAGATCGATCTGGCCGTCTTCGCTATAGATCAGACCCACCATCGCCGTGTCGGACACCGCGTTTCGGAGCGCCTCGCGCAATCTCCCCTCTTGATCAAATGCCGCACTGTCTGTGGATTGCACAGACAGGCGGCAGATAGCCCCGAGTGATTCCAGCGCGCCCTCGTTCATGGACCGCTGCGCAAACAGCGCACAGAGCCACAAAAAGGCGATGCACAGCACCAGGTTCAGGCAGGTCGCGATCAACGCAACCCGCTGCTTCATAGGCGATTCTCCTGGCGGTCGTTGAACTTATAGCCCACGCCGCGGATGGTTTCAATGTAATGCGCGTCGTCGCCCAGTTTCTGGCGGATGTGACGAATGTGCACGTCTACGGTCCGGGTTTCGCCATAGAACTCATAGCCCCAGATCCGATCCAACAGGAAATCGCGCGTCAGCACCTTGCCGCGGCTGATGACCAGCAGCTTGAGCAGCTCAAACTCCTTCAGCGTCAGGGATAGCTTTTCGCCGTTTCTGAACGCCTCGTAGTTGCCCACATCAATGGTCAGTCCGCCGACGTGCAGGATGCCCTCTTCTTCATTTTGCGGCGCGGCGCGGCGCAACAGCGCCTTCACGCGGGCGATCAGTTCGCGCACCGAGAAAGGTTTGGTGATGTAATCGTCAGCGCCCAGTTCAAGACCCAAGATCTTATCGACTTCGTCACCCTTGGCGGTCAGCATGATGATCGGGATGTCTGCGGTGGTGGGCGCGCCTTTCAAGCGGCGGCAAACCTCCATGCCATCGATCCCCGGCAGCATGATGTCAAGCAACACCATGGCAGGCCGCTCATGCTGGCACACGACCAGCGCATCTTCGCCTGTCGCGGCCGTGACCACGCGATAGCCTGATGCTTCCAGATTGAACGAAAGCAGTTCCAGGATATGAGCCTCGTCATCGACTGCGAGAATGAGTTCATTTGCCATAAGCGTCTCTCCTTCACAAATTCATTCGCGTTATCTATCATCAGAAGGCCCCGCCCCGCGGCTCTCTCCGGCAGAGGCACCTTGGAACCTTTCCCATGTCCACAAAACGATCGGACCCTCTATGCAATCGTCCGTTAATCGTCAGTATGCTCGCCCAACACGATGTCGCTGTCCTCTGACAGCAGCCGGTTCAGCTCGTCCCTGAAGGTTTGGATGTCGGTGAACTGCCTGTACACCGATGCGAACCGCACATAGGCGACCTCATCCAGCTTCTTCAAGGCGTCCATGACCCACTCGCCCAAGGCGGTGGATTGGATCTCCTGTTCGTATGTGTTGTATGCGCGCATTTCGATGTCGCGCACCAACTGATCGATCACGCCTTGGGAGACCGGCCGCTTGCCACAGGCCTTCATGATGCTGGCCTTGAGCTTGGTCGAATCAAAAGGTTGACGCCTTTTGTCCTTTTTAATCACCATCAAGGGCACGGTATCAATCTTTTCATATGTGGTGAACCTGCGACCGCAACCTTCGCACTCGCGACGCCGACGAATCGCCGCGCCGTCGTCCGTCTGGCGCGAATCGATCACCCGGCTGTCCGTGCTGTTGCAATAGACGCATTTCATCGCTTATCTGACCTCCGCAATCTGACTCACACAATTATACACAATATTCGTGCTTTCGTCTAGTCCCTTTGCGAAAGTTTCTTAACATTGCCGCATTAACGGCGCTTCATGATCAGGTTCAAACGCGCCCGCACCTTCACGCAAAAAAATCCGGCGACAGCTCCACCAGAATCACGTCGTCTCCAATCCGCCGGATCTTTCCCCATGGAATCACATATCCCTCACGGTCAGCCCTCACGATGTTCATAAAACTGCCAGGCGCTGGCACGACGATCGCCTCGACCACCGCACACTCGGTAAAAATCAGGTCGATGGGCTTACCCAGTTTCTTCCCGTCACAGATGTTGACCACATCCAGGCAGCGCAAATCCGAAAAAGTCATATGTATCCCTCCATGCTCTATCCTATGTCGCGCATACGCTTCGGTTGCAGCAAAACAATGACGCGGTATCGCCTTGAAATCGAGCCGTCCAGGCAATAACTGTCTGCCCGTTAGAAAATAGTCTGTATTGTAGCGAGTCATTGCTACGGAAAGGAACATCACATGAGATTCTACTACGATTTGAACCCCGAAGAAAACGCCAATGAGCAGGATGATCTGAGGTCTGAAAGGCCTAGTTTCTTCGACAGCGCAGATGAATGCGAAAGCGATTGTTCTGAAAAATGCTGCAAATGCTGCAAGGGCGAAAAAGGCGACCGGGGACTACAGGGTTGTCCCGGCCCGCGCGGCCCCAAGGGCGACACCGGCGACCTCGGCCCGCGCGGCTGCGCAGGCGCGACGGGACCCAAGGGCGACCGTGGCGCGATGGGACAGCGCGGCGAACCCGGCCCCCAAGGTACGCAAGGCGAGCAAGGCATTCCCGGCCCTCGCGGCATTCCCGGTCCGCGCGGTTCACAAGGCGAAAAAGGCCAGCGCGGCGAACCCGGTCCGCGCGGCCCTGAAGG
>JAVBTW010000071.1:0-10115 GCA_031555975.1 Eubacteriales bacterium | reverse complement strand
CCCTTGGAACCCCCTCCTTGCGCCAGTTCCCGGTTGGCGGCTCAGCCCTATTGCACCGCCCGGCTTATTCGTAACCGGGTCTTCGTGAGCGCCGCGACGGATCTTCTTGTTCGCGGAAGATCCTTCGCTGCGCTCAGGATGACCCGTTTACGAATACGCGGGACTGTCCAATCGGGATGAGCCGCATACGTGAAACTGACGATCGGAGGCGTTACCAATGACAAGACAAATCCATGCGGGCGCTGTGTCCATCGGCGGCGGCGCGCCAGTCACGGTTCAATCCATGACCAACACGGACACGCGGGACCTGGACGCCACATTGGCGCAGATCAGGCGCCTTGCAGCTGCCGGGTGCGACATCGTGCGCGTTTCGGTCTACGACGAAGCCTGCGCGAAGAATGTTCGAAAACTGGTCGACGGCAGCCCAGTGCCGCTCGTCGCAGACATCCATTTTGACCACCGGCTGGCCATGGCGTCGGTCGAAAACGGCATCGCAAAGGTGCGCATCAACCCCGGCAACATCGGCGGGGCCGCAAAGGTGCGCGCGTTGGCGGATTGCCTGAAGATGCACCGCGTCCCCGTGCGCATTGGCGTGAACACAGGGTCCATTGAGCGCGACATCCTGCAGAAGTATGGTGGCGCCACCGCCGAGGGCATGTTGGAGAGCGCGCTCAACCACGCGAAATGGCTCGAGGACTGCGGCTTTTCTGACATTTGCCTGTCGATGAAGGCGTCGTCAGTCAGGCTGACGGTGGACGCGTATGAACTCGCCAACAGGCGCTGCGATTATCCGCTCCATGTGGGCGTCACGGAGGCGGGCACACCGGGTACCGGTACGATCAAGAGCGCGATCGGCATCGGTGCGTTGCTGCTGCGCGGCATCGGGGATACCGTCCGCGTCTCCCTCAGCGGCGATCCCGCGCCGGAGGCCGAGGCCGGACTGTCGATTCTGCGGGCGGTGGGCCTGAGAAAAGACGCGATCGATATCATCTCCTGCCCCACTTGCGGCAGGACCTGCATCCCCGTGGCCGAGATCGCCGAAGCGGTGCGCGAGGCCACACGGGACATCAAGCTGCCGCTGACGGTGGCCGTGATGGGCTGCGTGGTGAATGGGCCCGGCGAGGCCCGCGAGGCGGACCTGGGCATTGCTGGCGGCCCAGACGGCGGCGCGCTGTTTGTCAAGGGCGAAAAACCAAGGGCCATCAAGGGCGATCTTGCCCAGGTGCTGATTGACGAGATACGAAAGATGAGAGATGCCCGATGAGTGACATGTGGCCCCATTTGCTGCAAAACTTGGACCCGGATCTGGTGCGCTGCATCGCGTTGGACCGGGTGCTCTTGGCGCGCGACGGCACGAAAATGCAGATCCGCTTCACCGCGGATCGGCTGATCCAGGCCAAGGAGTTCAAGCTGCTGCAAAAGCGCATGCGCGAGGGCTTTCCTTCGGCGCAGGTATCGGTGCGGATCAGCTATCCCGGCCTGAAGGAGCAAGTGCTGGAGGACGTGCAGCAATACGCCAAGTTTGTGGCGGGTCTTGCTTCCGATCAGCGTCCCGGCGCGATGCCGTACCTTTTTTGGTCCGACGCCAAGTGGCGGCTGTCGAAGGACAAGCAGCGGCTGCATGTGGATGTGCTGGATCAGATGGGCGCGAATTCTCTCTCCGCCCAGGGCGTGGATCAGCTGATCGTGCAACTGATGCGCGAGCTGTTTTCGATTCATTGCCGCGTCATCGTGGATGTGGTGGGCACGGAGGAAATGGCCGTGTCGCGGATCGCGGAAAAACGCGAGCAGGAGGAAAAGTTGCTGCAGGAAGCGCAGGCCGCATCCATGGCCGCCAAGAAGGCCAAAGAACAAGAGCCGCTGCCCGAAAAGGTCATCATGGGCAAGCTGTTCGATCAGAGTGAGATCCCCTGCGGCGAGCTGACTGAGGACGCGGGCAAGGTGGTGTTGATGGGCGAGGTGGGCGGTTTCGAGCTGCGCGACCTCAAGAACGGCGCCAGCAAACTGATCAGTTTCTCCCTCACCGATGTGACGGGCGCGTGTCCGGTGAAGGCCTTTTTGGGCAGCAAGAAGGACAGCGCGGAGACGGTCGCCCGCATCGCAGAGTCCTGCCAGGCTGGCCTCAAGGACGGCAAGTGGGTGAAGGTGCGCGGCGATTATCAATACGACAGCTTCAAGCGCGAGATGGTGCTGATGGCGCGCGACATTCTGCGCGCGGAAAAGCCGACCCGCATGGACACCGCCGACCAAAAGCGGGTGGAACTGCATCTGCACACGAACATGTCTGCCATGGACGGCATGGCGTCTCCCACGGATCTGATCAACATGGCCGCCAAATGGGGCCATCCCGCCATCGCCATCACCGATCACGGGGTGGTACAGGCGTTCCCGGAGGCGTTTGGCGCCGCGAAAAGGGCGGGGATCAAGCTGATCCCCGGCTGCGAGGCGTATCTGATCGATGACACGGTGGCGCTGGTCAAAGGCGCCGGCGACCGCGCGCTGACGGACGCACGGTACGTCGTGTTTGATGTGGAGACGACCGGACTGAATGGGAACACGGACAAGATCATTGAGCTGGGCGCGGTGCGGATGGAGAACGGCGTGGAGGTCGCGGAGTTCAGCAGGCTCATCAACCCCATGCGGCCCATCTCGGAAAAGATCACAGAGATCACGGGCATCACGGACGGCATGGTGCGCGACTGTCCGACCATCGCGCAAGTGATTACCGAGTTTGCCGATTTCATCAAGGACTGTGTGCTGGTGGCCCACAACGCGGACTTTGACACGGCCTTCCTGCGCCGCGCACTGGAGGACGCGGGGCTCAAGCTCGCGCAACCCGTGCTTGACACACTGGCATTTTCGCGGGCCGCGCTGCCCGAACTGAAGAGCCACAAGCTGGGTTCGGTGTGCAAGCGGTTCGGCATCAACCTGAAAAACGCGCACCGGGCCGTGCATGACGCGCGGGCGACGGGGCTTTGCCTGATGGAGATGCTCCGCTTGGCCGAAGAGAAATGCGGCGCGCAGCGCGGGCAAGCGCCGCAGGAGACACAAGCGGAGGGCGAGGAGCTGGTGTTTTCCGAGGGTGCGGATGACGACTGGCTGTCGCTGGACAACACCCGGCGGGACGCGCCAAGGCCGGCCGCGGAGCCCGTGCCCATGCGCCTTTCAGACTTGAACAACCTCTACGACGGCACCGCGCAAGGCTCCGCCTACCACATGATCCTGCTCGCCACCAGCCAAGAGGGCATGACCAACCTATACCGGCTCATCAGCGAGGCGCACCTGTCACACTTCAAGCGCACCCCGCGCATGCCGCGTTCCCTGGTGAACAAATATCGAAAGGGCCTGCTGGTCGGTTCCGCCTGCGAGGCGGGTGAGCTGTATCGCGCGGTGCTGGATGGCAAGGCGGACGGCGAGCTGATGGCCATCGCCAGGTTCTATGACTACCTGGAGATCCAACCGCGCGGCAACAATGAGTTCCTTGTCCGCTCAGGCAAAGTCCCCAGCGAGGACGCGATACTGGACATCAACCGAAAGATCGTCTGGCTGGCGGACCGGCTGAACATCCCCGTGGTCGCCACGGGCGACGTGCACTTCAAAGAACCGCACGACGCCATGTACAGGGCGATACTGATGGCCGCAAAGGGTTTTGAGGACGCGGACCAGCAGGCGCCGTTGTACTTCAAGACGACAGACGAAATGCTGCGCGAGTTTGCGTACTTAGGCGAAGAGGACGCAAGGCGCGTGGTCATAGAGGCCCCGCGCGAAATCGCGGACCGCGTGGGCAAGGTGCGGATCTTTAAAGAGCATCCTGAGGGAAAAGAGACCTTCCAGCCGTTCTGGGCGGACGCGGAAGCGGATATCCGCAACCTGTCAGAGACCAAGTCGGCTGCAGTGTATGGCGATCCGGTGCCGGAGATTGTGCGCGCGCGGCTCGACAAGGAGTTGGGCGCGATCATCGGATACGGTTTCTCAACCCTGTACGACATCGCGGTCAAGCTGGTGCAGAAGTCCATGTCGGACGGCTATATCGTGGGCTCACGCGGCTCGGTCGGGTCAAGTTATGTGGCCTGGGCCACGGGCATCACCGAGGTCAACGCGCTGCCGCCCCACTATGTGTGCCCCAAATGCAAACACAGCGAGTTCGACGTGCCTCACGAATACACATGCGGGCTGGACCTGCCGGACAAAAACTGCCCCGAGTGCGGCGCGGTGATGAACCGAGACGGATTCAATATCCCATTCGAGGTGTTTTTGGGGTTCAAGGGCGACAAGGTGCCTGACATCGACTTGAACTTTTCCGGCGAATACCAGCCCACCGCGCACAACTATGTCAAAGAACTGTTCGGCGCTGAGAATGTGTTTCGCGCAGGCACCATCGGCACCGTCGCGGAAAAGACGGCCTATGGCTATGTGCTAAAGTATCTCGAAGAACGCGGGATGAACGCCACCAACGCGGAAAAGGAGCGGCTGGCGCGGGGCTGCACGGGTGTGAAGCGCACCACAGGCCAGCATCCCGCAGGCATGGTGGTGTTGCCGCTGGGCAACGAAATCTATGAGTTCACGCCCATACAGCGTCCGGCGGACGACCTGACCTCAGAGACCATCACCACGCACTTTGACTTCAACAGCATGCACGATGTGCTGGTCAAGCTGGACATCCTGGGCCACGACGATCCGACAATGCTCAGAAAGCTACAGGACCTGACCGGCATCGCGCCACAAAAAGTGCCGCTGCACGACGCCGAGGTCTTCAAGAATATCCTGTCCCTGTTCCAGTCGCCCGCGGCGCTGGGCGTCACGCCGGAACAGATCGGCGTACCCACCGGGACGCTCGGTGTGCCTGAATTCGGTACGCGCTTTGTGCGCCAGATGCTGGTGGAGACGAAGCCCAGCAGCATGGAAGAGCTGATCCGCATTTCGGGCCTCAGCCACGGCACGGACGTGTGGGTCGGCAACACGCAGGACATCGTGAAGGCCGGGATCGCCCCCCTCAGGCAGTGCATCTGTACCCGCGACGACATCATGAACCAACTGATCGATTTGGGCGTCGCGAGCAAGATGGCGTTCGACATCATGGAATCCGTCCGAAAGGGGAAGGGACTCAAGCCGGAGATGGAACAGGCCATGGTGGACGCGGAGACGCCCGCGTGGTTTATCGAGTCTTGCAAGAAGATCAAATATATGTTCCCCAAGGCCCACGCGGTTGCGTATGTCACGATGGCGCTGCGGATCGCATACTTCAAGATCTATTATCCGCAGGCGTATTACGTATGCTACTTAAAGCGCAACGCGGGCGCGTTTGACGGCAGCAGGATGATCGCAGGCGCGCGGGTTTTGCGCGGTCGGTTGGACGAGCTTTTCGAGATGGACAAGAGTCAAAAGACCGCGAAGGACGACGATGAGGCGACGCTGCTTGAGATCCTGGTGGAGATGAACGAGCGCGGGATCACGTTGCTTCCGGTCTCGCTGTATGAGTCGGACGCCGTGGACTTTCTGCGCGTGGGCGAGGACAAGATCCTGCCGCCGCTGTCAAGCCTGCCGGGTCTGGGCGAAAACGCGGCGCGCAACCTGCAGCAGGCGCGGGAGGCGGGCGAGTTCATTTCGCAGGAGGATATGGTCAGGCGCAAGGTTGCCAAGAGCGTTGTTGAGATCCTGAAGGCGAACGGTTGCCTTAGCGGCCTGCCGGAGACAAGCCAGGTGAGCTTGTTTGATTTCTGACGGGGACTTGACGGGGAACTCCCCGATATGCCCTGCCGTCTAACGCATACCAACCCACACAGGAGGTCACCCATGAGGACGAAAATGTTGGCTGTGGCTGCGCTGATCATGCTGGCGCTGTGCACGCATGCACTGGCGGAATCGCCCAAGGTCTTTGCGGTGCCGCTGCAGCTCGAGGGTCGAACGGTCCTCATCGGGCAAGACGGCGCGGAGCTGACGCAGGGCAGAGGCTACATTTCGATTGAATCGATCGGTGACGCGAACACCGACCCTCAGGACGAGCTGTTCATGGCGCGACCCAGTTATGATGAGGAGGGCACGTCACTCGCGCTGCTGATGGACAGCACGGGCCGGGAGTTGACCGATGCCACGTACGATTATCTGCTGCAGGAAAACGGGCTGATTCGCTACCAGAAGAACGGGCTTCAGGGCGTGATGGACAGGGACCTGAAGAGCGTGATCCCGTGTAGGTACACCATGCTGGTGCCGAATGGCGAAGGCGGTTATCTCGGAATTGATGGCATCCCGTACGACGATGTGCCGGACGGCGTGTACTATGTGGACACAACCGGTGTCGAAACGCCGACTGGCGCGCTGGTGCTGAGTGGGCTTGGCGAATTCGGAGAGGGTCTGTGCACCGCCACATCTGCGCAGTCGGGCCGGGTCGGGTACCTGGACATGAAGGGCAACTGGGCGATCCCCGCGCAATTGGAATATGGCGGCACCTTTCGCGGCGGTCGCGCGGAAGCCTGCATCGAATCCGGCTATGGCGTGATCGATACGCTGGGCAACTGGTTGCTGACGCCGAAATACACGCTCGCTTCCACGGGCTTTGGCGACGGCAACATCATCCTCGCTTCGCAGGATGAACGGGCGGTGTACATGATTGACCCGGAGAGCTATCAAGTAAAAAAGACGTTTGAAGGCGACCAAATATATTTCGGAGCGTACTTTGACCGGAACTATGTGGTGCTCTACATGAAAGACAAGGTCCAGCTGATTGACGAGGACGGCAACGTGGCGCTGGAGACGGGCGCGGACGGGAGCTTTGACACCTCCTACAAGATGGGGAACTGTGTGATCATGCGAGACGGTCCATGGGGTGAAGTCAACGCATACCTCATGAACGCGGCGACCGAGCAGGAAATCGCAGGCCCTTATCGCGAGCTGACGCTGCTGACGACGAGCGACACGGGCGAACCGTACTTCGCGTTCAGCGATTTCGAGGTGATGGAAGAGTCCGGAGAAGGGGACGCGCGCGAGGTATTTGAGGTGCCTGAGACGCGCCGAGGCGGGACGATCGACGCTTCCGGCGCGACGGTGATACCGATGGACAAATTTGTAGCCCTGGAAGACGCTGGCCACGGATTGCTGCGCGCGGAGACCCTGACCGAACTGGGCCTGGTGGATGTGCGCGGCAACTGGGTCGCCCGCTACGAGCGCGCCGCGAACTGAGGCGCTGGGAAGCGGACCAGAAAGATGGCGCACGCCCTTTGCGGATCGGACGGGCGGCACTGGTTGTTGGAATGGCGGCGGTATCCCCTCACAGTCGCCTATGTTATATGCGCGTTGCCCGCCAATTCGCTATTGTGCTTTCAGGCATCTTGTGGTATAATATCATCCAGTTGGCGTGTCGATGTGGCCGTACCCGGATGGCGATCGGAGAGTGGGCATGCCCGCTCTTTATGTTTTGTATGCGGGTGCCAAGCAGCGGAGTGTGCACCCTGCGCACAGGACACATCAACGGATAGGAAGTGTTCAATTGCCCAAAAAGTCGGCGCCGATGAGCTACGCTGTGGCGCAGGCGCAAAAGATCTCAGCGCAGCTGGGCTACATACTGATCGACGTCGAGCTGGTTAAAGAGTCAACCGGCCGCTTTTTGCGTTTTACCATCGATAAAGAGGGCGGAATCAGCCTGGACGACTGCGAGGTCTTTCACCGCACGATCATGCCATCGGTCGAAAATGTGGATTATGACTACATGGAGGTCTCGTCTCCCGGCGCGGACCGGCCGCTGAAAACGCAGGCAGACTACGACCGGGCGGCAGGCGCGCCGGTCGAGCTGAAGCTCTACAAGCCGCTAAACGGCGCAAAGCTGATTCAGGGTGAGCTAATGGGCTTGAAGGATGGCGTGATCACCGTCGTTGACGAGTCGGGCAACGAAACGGCCATCGAGCAAAAGCTGGTCGCGCTGGCCAGACCACATCTGGAGTTCAGCGAAGAGGACCTGATGGACGAGATCCCAGTTGATGACGAGGGAGAGGAATAACATGAGCGGAAAAATTGACGCCAACGAGTTCATCGGCGCGTTGGACGCGCTGGCCAAGGAGCGGCACATCAACAAAGAGGTGCTGTTCTCCGCCATCGAGTCCGCGCTGATCTCGGCATACAAAAAGAATTTCGGAAAGAACGCCAACGTGCGCGCCACCATCGACCGCGACAAGGGCACTTTGGAGGTGTTCGCGCGCAAGATCGTCGTGGTGGATGTGGACGATTCGCAGACCGAGATCAGCCTTGAGGACGCGCGCGCCATCCATCCGCGCTATGAAGTGGGCGACCTGGCGGAAATTTCGGCCACACCCCGCGACTTTGGCCGCATCGCCGCGCAGACCGCCAAGCAGGTTGTTGTTCAGCACATCCGCGAGGCCGAGCGAGGCGTGATCTACGAGGAGTATATCGAGAAAGAGAACGAGATCCTGACCGCGATCGTACAGCGGGTCGAAAACGGCCAGGTGTTCGTGGAGCTGGGCCGCACGGAGGGCCTGATCGAAAAAAACCAGCAGATGCCCGGCGAGGAGTATGCGCCCGGCGACCGGCTGAAAGTGTACGTGCTGGAAGTGACAAAGTCGTCGCGCGGTCCGCAGGTGCTGGTGTCAAGAACCCATCCGGGATTGGTGAAGCGGTTGTTCGAGATCGAAGTGCCCGAGATCCGTTCAGGCATCGTCCAGATCAAGTCCATTGCCCGCGAAGGTGGATTCCGCACCAAAATGGCGGTGCATTCCACAGACAGCATGATCGACGCCGTGGGCAGTTGCGTCGGCCCGCGCGGCATGCGGGTTGAAAATGTCGTCGCGGAGCTCAAGACCGAGAAGATCGACATCATCAAGTGGTCGCAGGACCCTTCTGAGTATATCGCCAACGCGTTGAACCCGGCGCGTGTCATTTCGGTTTTTGTGGCCGAAAAGGAGAAGGCCGCGCGCGTCGTGGTGCCGGACAACCAGTTGTCCCTGGCCATCGGCAAAGAGGGCCAAAACGCCAGGTTGGCAGCCAAGCTCACCGGCTGGAAGATCGACATCAAGAGCCAGAGCCAGGCGGAGGAGCTGATGCGGGCGATGGAGGCAGAATCCATCGAACTGCCGGACGACGCGATCGACGCGTTTGACATCGAAGAGGCGGAGGAATAAGCTTGCTGAAGCCACGAAAGATCCCGCTGCGCCAGTGCGCGGGTTGCCGGGAACGGCGGCCCAAGAAGGAGTTGATCCGGGTCGTGCGTTCGCCTGAGGGCACAATCAGCCTGGACCTCACCGGAAAAGCGCCGGGCCGCGGCGCGTACATCTGTCCCGCGTCCGAATGCCTCAAGAAAGCGCAAAAATCCAAGGCGATTGACCGCGCGCTGGAGACTGCGGTGCCGCCGGAAGTGTACGAGCGCATGCTGACGCAGATCGCGGAGGCGAAACCATGAACGCGCAGCGCGTCGCGGGTCTGCTGGGTCTGTGCCAGCGCGCGGGCATGCTCCGCACGGGTGAGGACGCGGTGGAGCAGTTGGTCAAGCGCGGCGGCGCGCACATCGCCCTGATCGATCAGGGCATGGCCCAGAGGGGCCGCAAGGCCATTCGGGACGCCTGCGCGTACGGAAACGTACAGCTCGCGGAACTGCCCGAAAACCTGCTGGGGGACAGCATCGGAAAGCCCGGCCGCATGGCTGCATGCGTGATGGACGCGGGTTTTGCCGGGAAGCTGAAAGAATTGCTTATCTCGCCAGATGGCGATCAGACTTAGGAACTACAACGCGGGGGTGCATTGGGAGAATGACCAAAGTCAGGGTACAGGACGCTACCAAAGAGCTGAGCCAGGGCGTAGAGAAGCTGCTGGGCGATGTTTCACGCTCAAGAACGGCGGCGATGGGCTTATTCCAGTCGCTGCGGAAGCAGGGCGATGACATCGAGCGCAAACAGCGTGAGCAGAAGGAATTGCAGGAGCGTGAGGCGCGCCAGCAGCAGTATGAGCAGGCGGCCAGCTTCATGACCGCATATTCCACAGAGGATGTGCCCGAGCCTGCCGCGGAAGTGCCCAAGCAGCAACCCGTCAAGGTGCAGGAGCCACAGCCGGTCAAAGCCCCAGCGTCGCAGCCGGTGGTCGTAGAGCCCAAACCGGTCGAGAAGCCGGTGGTGGTC
>JAVBTW010000207.1:0-6003 GCA_031555975.1 Eubacteriales bacterium | reverse complement strand
GCTTCAGTCTGTCAAGGAAGGCCGCCAAAAGGCGGCCTTCCTTGACAGACTGACTTATGAACATCAGTTATGAGTATGCCCTGCGTTTCGACGATATTTTACTTGACCTTATCCAACTTACTATGGTATAATTTATATCGTGCTCGAAAATGAGCCGTGCCATAGACAGCGGGTGCTAATCAGCAAGGGCCCTTGGGCCGCCCGCCGAGGCGCAAATGATCCGATATGAGTTTACTTATGTCGCCTTTGCGCATCTGTGCGCCGAGGTGATTTTTCTTATAGCACAGTCCAAGCCGGGACGAGAAGTGAGGTGCTAGAATTAATGTCCAAGAACTTTGAGAACAAGAAGCTTGTCGTGCAGGAGATCAAGGAGAAGCTGCAGAATGCGCAGAGCGTGGTGCTGTATGACTATCGTGGCCTGACGGTCGCAGAGGTCACTGAGCTGCGCAACCTGTGCCGCGCCCAGGGCGTGGAGTACGCGGTTTTGAAGAACACCATGATTAACCTCGCGGCAAACGAGCTGAACATCGCTGGCCTTGCCGAGTACCTGAAGGGACCGACGGCCGTGGCGTTCGGCACAAATGACGCTGTGGCGCCCGCGAAGATCCTGACCGAGTATGTGAAGAAGGTCAAGAAAACGTCCATCAAGGGCGGCGTTGTGGACGGTCAGGTCATTGATGCGGTTGGCGTTTCAGCCTTGGCCGAGCTGCCGCCGAAGGAGGTCCTCATCGCAAAGATGATGGGCAGCCTGAACGCCCCGATCACCGGTTTCGTGGGTGTGCTGTCCGCGACGCTGCGCTCGCTGGTTTACGCCATCGACGCTGTTCGGAAGCAGAAGGGCGGAGAAGAGTAATCTCTGCCGCATGAACATCAATTAAAATCAGAATTTATGGAGGGTATTATCATGAACCGCGAAGAACTCATTTCCGCTATCGAGTCTATGACTGTCCTGGAGCTGGCTGAGCTCGTGAAGGCCCTGGAAGAGAAGTTTGGCGTCAGCGCCGCCGCCCCCATGGCCGTGGCCGCAGCCCCCGCCGCAGGCGCCGCCCCAGCCGAAGCCGTTGAGGAGAAGACCGAGTTCGACGTCATCCTGAAGGATGTCGGCGCCGAGAAGATCAAGGTCATCAAGATCGTCCGCGAAGTCGTGGCCGGCCTGGGCCTGAAGGAAGCCAAGGACCTGGTTGACAACGCGCCGAAGCCCCTCAAGGAAGGCGTGTCCAAGGAAGACGCCGAGAAGATCGTGGCCCAGTTCAAGGAAGTGGGCGCGACCTGCGAAATTAAGTAATCCGCTTGCGCGGATGGTCACAAAAAAGCCCTCGACGGGCTTTTTTGTGATTTTGGTGGCGGGACTGCGCTCGCCTGAAATCCTGCACGGATTTCCGGTCGGCTCGCTGACGGGCGGTATTGTTTCCGCCACCAGTGTGCGCACTGGTTTTGGAAACCAGACCCGACGCGCAGGTCGCCGGGTCTGATTTGACGCCCTCCCGGCGGGGATCGTCCTCACGGGGCTTGCCCTCACGGGCTGGGTTTGCCCTTGCGGGCTGGGCTTGCCCTCACGGGCTGGGTTTGCCTTGCGGGCTGGGTTTGCCCTTGCGGGCTGGGTTTTCTCAATCGATCAGACCTTCGGTCTTTGACCTTTGTATGGATTGTTCGATTGTCTCATTCAACTCGCTCTGAACGCCGTAAAACACTGCAATCTGGAACAGTGCTGTGATGGTCTGCCGCAGTTCGTTTGCCATGTGCTGCTTACTCGGTTCGCCGTACTTCTGTCGCTTGATGCCGGAGCCTTCCCAGTGATTGATCTCCTTTGCGACCTCGCCACACTCTTCCATAAGCCGGGTCGCCATCTGATAGGGATCGATGCCCTCTGGAAAGCGCTTGTTGGCCGCCTCCGCCATCTTGTAGAACCTGTCCATTTCATCCGCTCCTCGCGCACTGTGCTGCCGTGCTTCGATGATACCACGCGAGGAGAGAAGAGCGCAAGCGCTGCGCCTATGGCAGCGGATACACCTTTTTGCCGCAGGCTCCGTTGACAATCTGCGCGGAGCACAGATAAACCGCCACACACCCGGCGGCCAGCAGTGCCCAGGCGGGCACGACGGACCAGGTCTTGGCCAGCACGCCCAGGTCGGTCAGCGCGATGAACGGCAGCGCCACGTCCAGCAGCGCCACGATGATCGACAGCAGGGAGAACTTGGCGAAGAACGCGGGGGTCCACAACAGCACCACTACTGCAAGCACACTCCACGCATAGCCGTCAATGCGCGCGTCCAGCGGTGCGCCGGCTTGGATCGCCTGGTACTTGATCATCATCTCCATGCCGCCGACCAGCATGAAAAACGCGGAGAAGAACAGAAAAGTGTTGCCGCCAGCCGCGTTGCCCGACTTGAGGTCCAACAGACCCACGATCAATTGAATCACGAACCCGCCGATCAGCCAGCAGCCCACCAGGGGCATCGCGCCTGGTTCCACGCGCCCAGTAAGCAGCGCAAAAAAGCACGCGCAAGCCACCGCCAGCCCCACCAGCCCCGCCGGTGTCGGGTTCGCCCAGTCCTTCATGGTCACCTTGGTTTCCTGTTGCATGGGTCCATTCCTCCTGTGTATCGAATTGACCGGCACGAAAAAGGCGCGTCCACCGCGGCTGCGGTGAAGGCGCCTTGTGCGTCCGGCCTGAATCTACCGGAACACCTCTTGGCCCAACTCTGCATTGCCGCGCGGTTTCGATCCGAGCACAATAATCAGCGAGAGGCCAATTAGGCTCTCGCTGGCGCTAAGAATCAGGTTCTGGCGGTACTGGTGCATGGTTGCGCCTCCGGTGTTCAGTGATTGTGCATAATCATACAGGATGGATCCATATCATGTCAATAGGTCTTGAGAGTTTTTACAGTTCACAGCAGTTTGTACGAAAAGTGGCTTTGTGATGACATCTCCGCCCCGCCCCTTGCCATTGCTCATGGGCGCGCGCTATAATGGACACACTGAAACAAATGAGGTGGTAGTCATGGCGAGCGGCACCTGTCCCTTGATTCTGATCGCGGACGATGATCCGGTCGTGCACGAGTCGATGGGCCTGTATCTGGATTCCGAGGGCTTTGGCCACGTTTCCGCGTACGATGGCGAAAAGGCCATTGAGCTGGCGGGCAGCGAGCATCCGGACTTGATGATCCTGGACCTGATGATGCCGAAACTCACCGGCACGGACGTCTGCAGACTCATCCGCAAGACGTCCAAGCTCCCGATCATCATGCTCACCGCCAAGAGCGAGGAGATCGACCGCATCCTCGGCCTGGAGTTGGGCGCGGACGACTACATTGTCAAGCCGTTCAGCCCCCGTGAAGTGCTGGCGCGCATTCGCGCCGTGTTGCGCCGGTTTTCCGATGCCCAACCGCAGGAGGATGACGGCATTGTGCGCTATCCTCAGCTTGAGATCAATCTGGCCAACTATCAGGTCAAAGCCATGGGCCAGGTGGTGCCCTTCACGCCCAAGGAAGTGGAGATCCTGCACATGCTGGCGGGCAGCGCCGGCCAGGTGTTTTCGCGGGAACAGATCCTGTCCCGCGTGTGGGGCTACGACTACTTTGGCGATACGCGCACTGTGGACACCCACATCAAGCGCATTCGGCAGAAGCTGCCTCAAGAGGGCGTGCCATGGGGGCTGAAGACCATTTACGGGGTTGGATATAAGTTTGAAGTTGAAGAGTAAAAACCATCACAGCGTGTTGTTTGTGCGCCTGTTTAGCGTGGTCGTCTTGATGATCTTGATGACCGCGCTTTTTACGACGGGCATATACACCTATATTGCCCGGAACCTGTTCACCCAGATCAAAGAGGACGAACTGCTGCGAAAGGCCAATTCCGTCACAAACATCATCGATGAGTCCCGGGGCGAGTTGCCCGTGCTCAAGCAGATGTTCAGCTTGTTCACTTTGGATGAGGCATCCGACTCATTGCTCGGCGCGCACATGCTGGTGGTGGACGCGCACGGAGAAATGGTGTTTCAGAGCGATAACCTGCCAAACAAAGTGAGCGCCAAGGACCTGGCCGAGGCGGCGAAGGCGGTGCTGACGCAGGGCGTGATGCGCACGGCGCAGATTCCGGCCCTAAAGCACACGTCCATGGTCGGCGTCGGCGTGCCAGTCGTGGTGGACGATCAGGTAAAAGGCGCGGTGATCCTGCTGGTGCCCGCGTATGAAGCGCTGCTGGCCATGAGCAGCCTGAATGGCGCGCTGATGGTCTCGCTGATGCTGTCGCTGCCGCTGACTGCGGTGATCGTGTTCTATGTGATTGGGCGCGTGGTGAACCCGCTGCGCCAGATGACATTCGTGGCCACGCACATGGCGGGCGGTGATTTTACGCGTCGCGCCGATGTGTCCCAGCGCGGTGAAGTGGGCGAGTTGGGTACGGCGCTGAACTACCTGTCCAAGGAGCTGTCACGCAACATCTCAACGCTCACATTGGAACGGAATCGACTGAAGCAAACCATCAATGGGCTGTCCGAGGGCATCGTGGCCGTAGATCGATTGATCCATGTGACCCATTTCAATCCGGCTGTGCAGCGGTTGTTCAAGGGTCCCAAACCCGCGCTGACCGCCGACGAGCGGCTGGAGCTGATTCCCGACGGCGCGATCTGGGACGATTTCCGTTCCGTCGTGGAAAAGGGTGAGTCGATTTCGCGCCCCGTGAACCTGCGTGACCGCGTGATCATGATCCACATCGCGCCCGTGCACAACGAACAAGATGAGATCATGGGCGCTGTGGGCCTGTTTTCGGACATCACGGAGTCCGAGCGGTTGGAACGCACACGGCGCGACTATGTGGCAAACGTGTCCCATGAGATGAGGACGCCGCTCACCGCCATGCGCGCGCTGCTAGAACCGCTGTCGGAGGGCATGGTACAGTCGGAGGAGACCAAGGAGCGATACTATGCAATCATGCTGCGCGAGACCATGCGGTTGTCGCGGTTGATCAACGATCTGTTGGAGTTGTCGCGGCTGCAGTCGGGCGCGCTGGCGCTTTCGGCGGAGCGCGTTCGGTTGCAGGACGTGTTTGCGGAGTTGCAGGATAAGTACGAGCCCATTGCCGAGGACAATCGCCTGGCGTTTGTCATGGACGAGAAGTTGATGGCGTGTCCGGATGTATTTTCCAATCCAGACCGGCTGGAACAGGTGCTGGTGATTTTGATTGACAATGCGATCAAGTACACCAATGATGGCGGTACGGTGCGGCTGTCTGCGGACTGGGATGATGAGCGGGTGCGGCTGTGCGTGTCCGACACGGGCATTGGCATTGACGAGAAGGATCTGCCATATGTGTTTGACCGGTTTTATAAGGTGGATAAGGCCCATAGCGGGCTGGGGAGCGGGTTGGGCCTGTCCATCGCCAAAGAACTGCTCAAACTGATGGGCGAGGAGATCAGCGTGGCCAGCAAAGTGGGTGAAGGTTCGGCGTTTTCGTTTACCGTCAAACGCGCGTAACTGTGCCGCATTGACACCTCGCAGGCAATCCTTTATAATGCTACATGAACGACAATACAACGCGATGGGGGACGATCATGATGAATGCCCAGGCCTTGATGACCTACTTGAATACCGATGATGCGCTTGCCAAGTTGACCGCCATCTATGGAGACAAAGCGGAATCCCAGAAGGCCCGCTACCAGAAGCTGGTGGACGCGTTTGTGGCGCGGTTTGGCGAGCGCGAAGGGCTGCTGATTTGCTCAGCGCCCGGGCGCACCGAGATCGCCGGCAACCACACAGACCATCAGAACGGCCGGGTGTTGGCCGCTGCGGTGGACCTCGATACGGTGTGCGCTGTCGCGCCGAGAGGCGACATGAAGGTCACGCTGTGGTCAGAGGGCTATGACAGGCCGTTCTGCGTGGATCTGTCCAAGTTGGAGGTGCAGAATGCGGAGAAGGAGACCACGCTGGCGTTGATCCGTGGCGTCGCTGCCCGAATGAAGGCGCTGGGCTACGCAATCGGTGGCTTTGACGCCGTGGCCACGAG
>JAVBTW010000043.1:0-4661 GCA_031555975.1 Eubacteriales bacterium | reverse complement strand
TCCAATCGCCCCCTTCCTACAACGCGCTTCTGATCCGCGGATCGAAAACGGCCAGCAGCACATCGGATACGAGTGTGCCCACCATCGTCAACAACCCCATGATGAACACAATCGAACCCGCCAGATACATGTCCTGGTTCTGCAGCGCCGAGATCAGCAGCGGACCGACCGTGGGCAAGCTCAGCACCATCGCCAATATGGTTTGCCCGGAGATCAGGCTTGGCAGCATCCAGCCCACCGTGCTGATGAACGGGATCATCGCGATGCGCACCGGATATTTGATCAGCAGCCGCATGTTGCTCACGCCCTTGGCGCGCGCGGTCTTGACATAGGGCTTTGACAATTCGTCCAGCAGGTTTGCGCGGAACGTCTTGAACAAGCCCGCCGTGCCTGTGATTGCGATGACCAAAAACGGAATCCAGATGTGTTTCATCAGGTCGATGAACTTGGCGAAGCTGAACGGCTCTGTGGCGAACTTGTCCGAAAACAGGCCGCCCGCGTACTGGCCGGTGTTGATGAAATAGATGTACATGATGCCGATGGCCAGCATGAATTCCGGCACCGAGACCCCGAAAAAGCTGACCGCCGTGAAGGAATAATCGCCCAGGGAATACTGGTGCGTGGCCGAATAGAAACCCATCGGAAACGCCAATATCCAGATGATCAACACACTGAACAGCGAGATGGAGATCGTATACCCGAGCCTGCCTGCCAGCATCTGAGAGACCGGGCGATTCCACATAAAGGAGTAGCCGAGATTGCCCTGCAATACCTGCGAGAACCACTTGGTATACTGCACCGGCATGGGCTCGTTCAGCCCATACTGGACCTCCAGTGCCTTGATAAAGTCCTCCTTGACGTCCATGCCAGACGAGCGCAGCTTGTTGATGTAGGTCGTCAGAAAATCGCCCGGCGGCAACTGGATGATGACGAACACCACGATCGACAACAACAGAAGCAGCGGGATCATAATCAGGATGCGCTTTAAGATGTATTGAAACACAGCGTTGCCTCCCTCATCGACCGCGCAGCAGCGCGCTCTACGGATTTGGGGTGCGGGTCTCTGCTATCGCATGGTTGTGCGACCGGCGCGGAGCGGCGCGGCCGCCACGGTGTCATTCTGAGCCGTCCCCCTGTGTCATCCTGAGCGCCTGCGAAGGACCTCCCTTTGCGGGGGACACGCCTCGCGCGCGGGCAGCACGTGCGCTCGCGGGGGAGGTCCTTGGCTGCGCTCTGGATGACACGGTGGGAGGTGCGAATGGGGGCGTTGCGCGATGCTGCTCGCGGCGGTTACGCCACTTGGCTCTGGTCGATCCAGTACTGTTCCGGCCTTGCGTGCCCGGTGAACCCGAACGACCAGCTCTGATCCAGCGGCCACACATTGTGCATGTAGTTCTTCAGCAGCCAGATGGCCGGCAGTCTCGTGCCGATGCCCAGCACGAACAGATTGTCTTTGTGAATCTGGAAGATCTCTTTGCGCATCTCTTCGCGCTTGGCCTCGTCCACTTCCTCAATGATCGCGAAGCCCAGTTCCCACAGGCGCTTGATCTCCGGCAGCGGCTCCACGGCGCCTTCCTGGCTGGGATCATTGCGCCACATGTAGTTGCCCGACATAAAGCGGCTGGACCAACCAAACCCGCGATAGTACGCCCAGTTGTTCAGCTCCGTCAGGGAGTACGTCGCCCAGGCCGAGCCGCCCGTATGGATGGACATGTCGAAGTCGTTGGCGTCGCAGCGCTCGTTCCACAGGCTTGGGTCGATGGAGTTGGCGGTGATGTTGACCTTGACGTTTTCGCGCCACTGCTTGGCCAGCATCTCGCCGATGTCAATCCACTCGTCCGCATAGTTCGGCACGGAGATGACCAGCGCGAACGGGTTGCCGTCCGGCGCCAGGCGGTAACCGTCGGCGTCGTAGTTGGTCATGCCCAGCTCGTCCAGCATCTTGTTGGCGGTTTCCGCGTCGAAGTCGGTGAACTCCTTCACCCAATCTTCGTCGTAGTACGGCGAGCCGGGATAGGTGGAGGACTGCGACGGATCGGACGCGTACGGACCGACCGTCCAGAACGTGGCGATGATGTCCGCGCGGTTCAGGCCCAGCGACATGGCCTTGCGGAAGTTGGCCTGTTCGGTCACTTTGCGGATGCTCTCGTTGCGGTTGGTGATGTTGAAGTGAATGTTCATGCCGTTTGGCTCATCAAACGGCGAGGTATTGATGGTGTAGTTCTGTTCCTCCGCGTGTTCCGCAAACAGCGGATAGTCGGAGAAGTTTTCCTGAATGCAGGCAAACGCCAGGTCAAACTCGCCCGCAATGGCCTTCATCTTGGCCACGTCCGCGGACTCCACGATGTTGATGATGCAGGTGTCAATGTAGGGCAGTTGGTTGCCCTCGGTGTCCACCGCCCAATAGTAGGGATTGCGCTCAAAAATGAGCTGGTTGGATGTGGCCGCGTCGGTCTTGAGGATCCACGGACCCATCATGGGGAATTCGGGGTTGATCTGGCCGTCCATGCGGTCCTTGAACAGCCGCACCCAGTCAGACAGCCCGTACTTCGTCAGGTTCGCGTCCAGCTCGCCCTCTGCGGCGTAGTCCGGATGGAACTGGGCCATGTAGTGCTTGGGCAGGACGAAATAGGACTCGTCATTGTAGGAGAACTTGCTCATCAGCAGCGGCTGCGGCGTGGGATAGACCAACTGGAACGTGTAGTCATCCACCTTCTTGAGCTCCACACCAGTCCACTCGGACTGGTCCGGGTTGATCTCGGTGTTCTTGCGGAAGCCATTGAACCAGAACTCGACATCGTCCATGGTCAGCGGCTGGCCATCGGACCATTTCAGGCCCTTGCGGAGTGTGAATGTGAAGGTCTTGGCGTCCTCTGAAATCTCATAGGAGGAGGCCAGGTTGGGCACGATCTCGGACTTGTCTTCATTCCAGACCACCAGTGCCTTCGCGCCATAGTAGCCGATCGAGTGGCACGCGTGGTTCTTGGTGCCCTGGGTCACCGACTGACGCCAGGTGCCGCCATACTGGCCCACGCCGTCCTTGGGCGTGATGACCATCGGATCTTCGGGCAAGCGCTCAGCGAGCGCCGGGATCTCGCCCTTCTCCGCGCGCGCGGTCAGCGCGGGCGCCTCTTTGTAGTTCGCGCCCTCGGCATGCGAGAACGCAGGGACGGCGCCCAGTATCAGACACAGACACAGGACCAACGCCAAGGTCTTCCTCATGGTTTTCCCTCCTTCTTTTTTGTGGCGAAGGGCGGTTCAGCCACGGGCTTGCCCATGGCTTCGGAGGCCCATCAGCTCCGGTTATTGCGGGGGGAGCCTCCCCCGTACAATCACTTTGTGACGCCCTGAAGCCGCAGTTCGCGGTGCCGGACGCAGGCGGTTCGGTGGCCCGTGGGATCGTCTTCGTCCACGGGCAACAGCCGCATGTCGATGTGTTTGCAGTCCTCGGTGCAGTACTTGCAGCGCGGATGGAAGAAACAACCAGCGGGCGGCTTGGATGGGTCCGGCACTTCGCCCTCCAGCGCCTCCTTGCGCACGGTCTTGTCCGCAACCAGCTTCGGCACCGACCGGAGCAGCGCCTCCGTGTACGGATGGCAGGGCCGCTCAAACAGCGAATTGGTGTCGGCGATCTCCACGACCTTGCCCACGTACATCACCACCACGCGGTCGGAGATGTGCTTGACGGCGGACAGATCGTGGGCGATGAACAGATAGCTCATCTTGTATTCCTGTTGCAGATCCTCCAATAACCCCAAGACCTGAGCCTGGACCGACACGTCCAAGGACGACACCGACTCGTCGCACACCACGAACCTGGGATTGACCGCCAGCGCCCTGGCAATGCCCACGCGCTGGCGCTGGCCGCCGGAAAAGGCGTGGGGATAGCGGGTCATGTACTCCGGGCGCAGGCCCACGCGCTTCATGATCTGCGCCACGCGCTCCTGCAACTCGGCCTTGCCATATTGCTCAAACATCCGCATGGGTTCGGAGATGATCTCGCGCACATTCATGCGCGGGTTCAGAGATGAGTAAGGATCCTGAAAAACCATCTGGATTTCGCGCCGGTAAGCGTGCATCTCGGCATTGCCCAGGGCGGCCAGATCCACAGTCTTGCCGTCCCTGGCCGTGTACAGCATGCTGCCCGCGCTGGCGTCCAGCAGGCGCACAATGCAGTTGCCGGTTGTGGACTTGCCGCAGCCGCTCTCACCAACCAGGCCCACCGTCTCGCAGGCGTTGACCTCAAAGTCGATCCCGTTCACCGCCATGACATAGCCGACGACCTTGTTGAAAAACCCTTTGCGGATGGGAAAGTACTTTTTCAGGCCAGTGACCTTGAGCAACTGTTCCGCCATAGGCATCCTCCTCGCTGACGCTCGACCTCGTCGATCGCGCTGCTGCGCGCACCGGATGGGTTGCCGCGTACGTGCCATGGGTGGCCGCGCAGCTGCATTTCACTTCGCGCGGTAACAACTCACCCAGTGCCCGTTGCCGATGTCTGTCACCGGGGGTCTGGCCACATCGCACAGCCCCTTTTCTGCTTCCGCACAGCGCTCAAAATATGCGCAGCCCCTGGGGATCCGGTACGCGTCGGGCACACTGCCCTTGATGTAGGCCAGTTTCTTTCCGCGCTCATCTGTGACCTGGGGAATGGACTTTAA
>JAVBTW010000002.1:0-3672 GCA_031555975.1 Eubacteriales bacterium | reverse complement strand
AAGATCAACCTGTGGGCGCGGCTGGGCGAGGGCGAGCATGCGCTCAAGCTGATTCGCCGCATGCTGCAGCCGGTCAGCCCTGACGCCGGGATGAACCTGAACGACGGCGGTAGCTACCTGAACCTGCTGGACGCGCACCCGCCGTTCCAGATCGACGGCAACTTCGGCGCGTGCGCGGGCATCGCGGAGATGCTGCTGCGGTCGCGGCCGGGGGAGATTCATCTGCTGCCCGCGCTGCCAAAGGGCTGGAGCGGCCGGATCGTTGGACTGCGCGCCAAGGGCGGCTGCGAGGTGGACATTGAGTTCCGCGAGGGACGGCTTGTGCGCGCGCTCGTGCACGCGATGGAGGGCGCGGAGAGGCCGCGCGTGCTGTACCTGGGCGACGACGCGCCCGCTCAGCTGGTCGAATGGCGGAACATCTGAGACTTGCCGCTGAAGCTGTGCGGCGACGCGGGCATTGATCCAAATGGCTGCCCCCGGTCTGTCGGCGCGGGTTGTGCGGCGCTTGCCGCCCTGAAAAATTTGTGTTGCCGCCCCGGGCGTGTTGTGGTAGACTTTGGGCAGAACCCGGCGGGTGCGGCGCGAGCGTCGCGAAAGGAGTGGGGGAATCGATGAAGCGGGTAAAGGACAAGCAGATTCTGGTGGGCGCGGACTTCGCGGGATTTCCGCTGAAGGAGGCGGTGGTGGAGCACCTGAAGGGCAAGGGCTGGGAAGTGACGGACATCGGCGTTCTCAGCGCGGACGAGGCGGACCCGGAGATGTTCCACCGGATCGGGTTGAAGGTGGGCGCGAAGATCGCGGAGGGCGAGTTTGAGCGCGCGCTGCTGTTCTGCGGCACGGGGATGGGCATCCACATCGCGGCCAGCAAGTGCCCGCACGTGCACTGCGGCGTGGTGGAGTCGGTGCCCGCCGCGCTGCGCGCCATCACGGGCAACGGCGTGAATGTGCTGGCGATGGGCGCGTTCTATGTGGCGCCCAAGATGGGCTGCGACATCGCCGACGCGTTCCTGTACAACAATTTGGGCGACGGCTACGAATGGTGGCCCAACTTCTACGAGTTCCACAAGCTGGCGATCGACGAGCTGGAAGCGTTCGATTACGAAAAGTTTAAGCGGAACGGGTTCGAAGTGGAGCGCCTGGGCGATTATCCGCTCTCGCTCATGGACAAGCCCGAGGATTGATCCGGCCGGGATATGCGCTCGTGTTGGCCTCCATCCGTTGGGGTGAAGGTCGATGCGTCCCCCTTGCTCAATCGCCCCAAAAAACACGTTATAAGGGTTTTCACATTACAACAAAGCGGTGATGCACAGTGGATGGCCGATTCAATGGGCTTAGCGTGCTGGTTGCAGAGGACAACATCCATATTCTGGGAAGCATCGCGGCATTCCTGGAGCACGAGGGCGCACAGGTTGTGTGCGCGGAAAACGGGCGGGAGGCGCTGGACCAATTTCAGGTGCGGAGCGGTTCGTTCGACATCATCCTGATGGACCTTGAAATGCCGGTGCTGAGCGGGGACGGCGCGCTGCATAAGATTCGCGCGTTGAATCTGGCGATCCCTGTGATCGTGATGTCGGGCAGCTATGGCGCCGACAAATACGAGGCGATGGACCGCGTCCACCTGATCAAGAAACCGTTTCAGTTTGAGGACCTGCGGCTGGCGATCGGTTGGATGCTGGGAAACGGACGATGCGGTGGCGAGGTGTAGCGATGCGCACGACACACACCAGGACAGACATCCTCTACGAGGCGATCGACCTGTTTTCGAGCGAAGGCTACACCGAATGCACCATGCGCGCGCTGGCGCAGCGCGTGGGCATCAAGCCCGCCAGCCTATACTACTTTTTCGAGAGCAAGGAACGCCTGCTGGACGAGATTTTTCAGATATTCATGGACAATGACGCCGGGTACCGCAAGCCCGTCGACGACATGCTTGAGCGCGCGGCAGACATGAGCGCCGAAGAAGCGCTCCAAGCCATGCTGTTCACCTACACCACTTCTCCCGAATTCCTCCGGATGATCAAAATTCTGCGGATTGCCATCGGGCACCAGTTCGAAAACAAGCGCGCCAAGGAAGTGTATACCCATATCTACCGCGACATGGCGCTGGATCACCGCACCATGCTGCTGCGCGGGCTCATCACCAGGGGCATATGCGATCCGTTTGATTGTGACGTCGTCGCGTATATCATGACCAGCTACTCCATGATGCTGACGATGAGCAACCACGACATGCCCATCGAGGAATTTGCCCTCCACTACAACGACTGCATCGGCCGGATGGCCAAAACCATCGCGCCGTTGATCAAAAAGAGAGCCCGCTGACACGCTCGCCCTCTGACTCTGGGCTTCATCCAGGGGCAGAGGGCTGCCCTGGACCCGTCACCTAACGATCGTTCGGTAGATATCGGCGCGCGATGCGTGTACAAAGGAGAGATTGCATGTTCTTTCGGGTGGACAGCCTGAGGTTGCTGCAGGAGCACCTGGAATCAGGCGGATTCCTGACCATTTTTAACAGCTACCCGCTCGTTCTCGTGCTCAGCTTTGTGAGTGGCGCCACCTCGTTTTTTGTGTTCAGCGTGATCCTGTCCGCGCTGTATCAAAAAAAGGTGCATGCGGGGCGGCACGCGCTGACAGCGGCGATGTTCAGCCTGCTGACCATGGTGCCTACGCTCCTGGTCAACCGGCTGCGGCCCGAATGGATCGGATGCCATTGTGAGGACTGGTTCATGTTTTACCCGCCCTATATGCTGCCGCTCATGTATTTTCTGTGCGTGTATATGCTGGGAATCGACCGCTCGATCAGCCTGTCCACCTCCTTCAACCTGTACGCGGTGGCGGCGTCCAATGTGCTGGTGTTCTACATGTTGGAGGTCGCCGCGTTCTACCTTGTTACCAACGACGAGCGGTATGCATACGTGACGGTGTTCCTGGTGAATGTGCTGATGATTGCGGTGAACACCGCCGCCTGCGCGCTGTGCGTGAAGCTGTTTCGGCGGCGCAAGATATGGCTGGACGCGTACAAGCTCAAGCGCACGATGAACGTGGATATTCCCCGCACGCTGCTGCGCAACACGGGGCTGGCGACGCTGCTGTACATCGCCAACAGCCTGATACTGTCGCTGCTGGTGCTGTCGGGGCGGTTCTGGCTGACGGAGGTGGTGCTGCTTATGATGGTGGCGCAGTGCATACTGGTCTTTGCGGTCAGCTACAACCGGGACAAGCAGGTCATCCAGTCCGTGGATATCCACAATCAGCTGCTGCATATTCACTCGCTGGTGCGGTCCATCGACGACATGCGCGGATTGCGGCACGACCTGTCGAACATGTTGCAGGTCTATCAGGGCTACATTGACATGGCCAATTGGGACGGCCTCGCGAAGTACCAGCAATCGCTGATGCAGCAGACGCGCTCGGCCGCGGACTACCTGAACCTGGGCGCAAAGTTCCAGGTACATCCGGTGATCCTGTCGCTGCTCAGGGCCAAGCTGGACCTGGCCAAGCAGCGCGGCGTAACGCTCAACATCAACATCGGCTGCGACTCGCTGGGCATCCGCATGGACGAATTGGACCTGTCGCGCGTGGTGGGTATCCTGCTGGACAACGCCATCGAGGAGGCCGCCCAAACGGCCAGCAAGTCCATCCAGTTCTCGCTGCAGTCCGTCGACCCCTCAC
>JAVBTW010000259.1:0-15450 GCA_031555975.1 Eubacteriales bacterium | reverse complement strand
CGCTGATGAACCCGACCGCCGGCGAACAGGCCACGTACGATCACGAAGCCGTGAAAGACCTGCAGTGGAACGGCAACGACATCGAAGGCGCCAAGGCGATGCTCGATGCGGCCGGAATCGTTGACTCCGACGGAGACGGCTGGCGCGAGCTCGACGGCCAGAAGCTGTCCTTCAACGCCTGCGCGCCGAACGGCTGGACCGACTGGATGGCCGCGATGGAAATCGTAGCCGCCGCCGGCAAGAACATCGGCATCGAAATCACCACCGAGTTCCCCGAGTGGAGCGTATACCAGACCGTCGTCACCGCCGCGAAGCAGACCGACTATCAGATCTTCATGATGTGGACTGACTCGGCAACTCCGGCGCAGCCCTGGGGCCGCATCCGTATGCTGATGAGCTCCGAGTACAACGGCGTGGAAGGCAACTGGTCCGGCAACTGGGGCCACTACTCCAACCCCGAAATCGACGCGCTGATCAAGGCGATCCCGCTCGAGACCGACGAAGCGAAGCTGACTGAAATGTACACCAAGTGCGTCGAAATCTATCTGACCGACGTGCCGAGCTTCTCCCTCATGTATCGCCCCGACAAGTTCCACGGCGTCAACGAGTCCGTGTGGACTGGCTATCCGGAAGATGGCGACGGCCTGAACATCCCGCCGATGGATTGCACCGACGGCTATGGCATCGCCGCGCTGTATCACCTCGAACTGGTCAATCCGTAATCACCAATAGTAACTTAATTGGAGCGGCCGCGTCAAAAGCGCGGTCGCCCCGGCTTATCGGCATGGTCTATAAGCCGTGTTATCCGCTATGGATTGAAGTGGGAAGAAGGCTGTTTGCCCTCTTCCCACGCCCATCTACTCGGCTTACCGCTCAGAATAATTGAGCGGTTCAAAGTGGTTATGCATAACAGAATGACCACTGAATCCATAACTGGAAGGTAGAGGATTGGCAATGAAAGGTTACAGAAAATACTTTACGAAGAAGCTGATCTGGTTTTTGATCACATTCGTGGTGGCGGTGCTGCTCAACTTCATTTTGCCGCGCCTGATGCCGGGCGACCCGGTGGCCGCCATCACCGCCAAGAGCGCGCAGGGACTGTCCGACACGTCCGCCGTGCGCCGAATCTATGAGGACTACGCGAAAGCGTTCGGAACCGATAAACCCATGTGGGAACAGTTCATAATCTACGTCAGAAACGCCAGCCACGGAGACTTTGGAGTCTCGTTCAGCCAATACCCGAAGCCCGTCGCGGATATTGTCAGCAACGCCATCTGGTGGACGATCGGCCTGCAGTTCCCGGCGATACTGGTAGGCTGGCTGCTCGGCAACATCCTTGGCGCGCTGGCGGCGTATATAAGGAAGGGCTTTGACAAGGTCGTCATGCCAGTGACGCTGTTCCTGTCGAGCATACCCGCGTTCGGCATGGCAGTCATACTGCTGACCGCCTTCGCGATTAACTGGAAGCTCGCGCCGGTCGCGGGCGGCTACGCCTATAATCTGATCCCTAACTTCTCGTGGGGATTCATAAAATCGATACTCGAACATTATCAGCTGCCGTTCTGGTCGATCGTGCTTATATCGATCGGCGGGCAGGCAATCGGTATGCGCAGCATGTCTATTTACGAACTCAACGCTGACTACGTGAAATATAGCCGTTTCCTCGGCATCAAGGACTCCAAGATCGTGGGCTACGTGTTCAGAAACGCGATGCTCCCGCAGATCACCGGCCTTGCGCTGTCGCTCGGCACGATGATCGGCGGAGCGCTGGTCGCAGAGATTATTTTCAGCTATCCCGGCCTCGGCACCACGATGCTGCAAGGCATCACGATGGCTGACTATCCGCTGATCTCTGCAACCACGCTCATCATCACCGTCATGGTGCTGATCGCCACGTTCTTGATGGACATCATCTACGGATTCATCGATCCGCGCGTCAAAGCCGCGCAGTTCGATTAAGGGGGAGGGAATATCATGAAAAATACGCTCAGACAGGTATTCCACTCCGGTAAATTCTTGGTGGGATTCTCAATCCTTGTGGCGATGCTGCTTACAATGGTCATCTACCCGCTGATAAACCCCGGCGATCCGCTGGAGATGATCGGCCTCGGCACGTTCTACCGCCCGGGCACTTATGTATCCACATACGACGCGCTGAACACGACCCAGCAGACGCTGAAGCTGTCGGGCGCCGACGCCAAGCGCCAGGCGCAGTCGCTGTCTGACGGCGACAAGGTGTCGATGCTAGAATGGCTCACCGCCGTGGGAGTGCCCGAGGAAGAGATCGACCTGACCGACACCGCGGCGCTAATAAAGCTGTGGAAAGAGAAGTATAACCCTGCCGATAAGCCAGCCGGCATGACCAAGGCCAAGCGCAACTTCTACGTGCGCCTGAACACGCAGGTCACCAAGGGCAACAGCGCTAACCTGACCGTATCCCAGCCGAACGCCGATAGCGGCGAAATAGAAGAAAAGCTGAAGGTCACGAAGAACGACTACGTCAACATCGAAAACGTCGCGAACGTGCGAGTGCTGCCGCTCGGCACGGACAACTTCGGGCGCGACACCCTGAAAGAGCTCGTGCGCGCGTGCGGCGTGTCGCTGATGATCGGCATCATCGCGGGCTCGATAGCCACTCTGCTCGGGCTGGTGCTCGGGCTGCTGGCGGGCTATGTGGGCGGTATGCTCGACGACATCATCATGTTTATCACGAATATTTTCACGGTCATTCCGGGGTTCGTGCTGCTGATACTGATCTCGTATTCGATAGGTCAGGAGCAGCGCGGCGCGGGCACAGTCGCGGTCGTCATCGGGCTTACCAGCTGGGTCTGGACGACGCGCTCGGTGCGCTCGCAGGTCATCTCGCTCCGCAACCGCGACCACGTGAACCTGAGCAAGCTGTCTGGCCACAGCCTTACCAGGATCGTGCTGACCGACATTCTGCCCTACATCGCCTCTTACGTGGTGATGGCGTTTATCCTCCAGATATCGTCCGGCATATTGGCGGAAGCGCAGCTGTCGATGCTCGGGCTCGGGCCAAAGACCACCGAGGTGCCGACGCTGGGCCTTATGATGAACTGGTCGATGCTGTACTCAGCGCACATCAACGGCGCGTGGTGGGCATACTTCCCGGTCATCCTGACCATAGCGGGCATCACATTCTCGCTTAACCTGATGAATACCGGCCTCGACCAGGTGTTCAACCCGACACTACGAGATTAAAGAAGGAGGCGGCCAAGATGAGCAAAACCATTCTGGAGGTCAGGGAACTGACCACGAAATACATCACCCGCTTCCGCGAGGACGTGTACGCGGTTGACCACGTGTCGCTAAAGATCGAAGAAGGCAAATCCCTCGGCATCGCGGGCGAATCGGGCTGCGGCAAGTCCACGCTGGCGCTGTCGCTCATGGGCTACTATTTCGCGCCGCTCCACTACACAAGCGGCGAGATAATCATCGACGGCAAGAACATATCGGGCATGGACCCGGACACCGTCCGAAAGTCCGTGCTAGGCACCGAAATCGCGTACATACCGCAGGCCGCTATGAACGCGCTGAACCCCACGCGCAAGATCATCAAATTCATAGAGGACGTAATCCACGTGCACGACAAGTCGCTGTCAAACAAGGACATCCGCGACATGGCGACTAAGCGGTTTAAGGAGCTCGGACTCGACTCGAGCGTGCTTGACAGGTACGCGGTCGAACTATCAGGCGGCATGAAGCAGCGCACGGTAATCGCCATTTCGACGATACTGTCGCCCAAGGTGCTGATAGCAGACGAGCCCAGCTCCGCGCTCGACGTGACCAGCCAGAAGATGGTCATCCGAATGCTCAGATCGCTGATGGACAAGGGCTACATCAAGGGCATGATCTTCATCACCCACGAGTTGCCGCTGCTGTACAACGTGACTGACGACATCATGGTCATGTACGCGGGCCAGATAGTGGAGCAGGGCAACGCCCACGACGTGGTGTTCAACCCGATCCACCCATATTCGAAGGGCTTGATGGGCTCGATCATCGTGCCCGAGCAGGGCGTCCGCGGTGTAGAGCTGGCGGCCATCCCCGGCACGCCGCCGAACCTCAAGCGCCCGCCCAAGGGCTGCCGGTTCGCGGAGCGCTGCAAATACGCGGACGAACGCTGCACGATGCATGAGTTCCCTATGATCGATTGCGGCGGCGGCCGCGCCTATCGATGCGGCCACAGCGTGCAGAGCTTGAAGGAGGCGTATGGCGATGCGTGATGAGAAGAAGCTGTGCCTGAGCGGCAAGAACGTCACCAAGATATTCGGCGTAGGCAACAAGTCGGTGAAGGCCGTCGACAACGTGGATTTCGAGATCCGCGAGGGCGAACTGGTCAGCATCGTTGGCGAGTCCGGCTCGGGCAAGACCACGCTCGCGAAGATGCTGCTCGGGCTCATCAACGTGACGTCCGGCGAAATCTGCCTGCATGGGAAGCCGAGGGATATATCGACGCAGAAGAAGCGCAAGGAGTACTGGAAGGACATCCAGGCGATATTCCAGGACCCATTCTCGTCGTTCAACGTGTTCAACAAGATCGACACCGTGCTGATGGACTGCATCAACATGCGCGGCGGCAAGCATCTATCAAAGGAAGAGAAGCTCAAGCAGATCACCGAGGCGTGCTCGTTCGTGAACCTGAAATACGCCGAGCTGACCAACAAGTATCCGTTTGAGCTGTCCGGCGGTCAGATGCAGAGGCTGATGATCGCGCGAGTGTTCCTGCTGAAGCCTAAGATACTGCTGGCGGACGAGCCGACGAGCATGATTGACGCGTGCTCGAGGGCGACGATACTCGAGATGCTGCTCAATTTGCGCGATGAGATCGGAATGACGATTATTTTCATTACGCATGATATTGGGTTGGCGTATTATATTTCTGATACGGTTTATATTATGGAGCATGGGAAGTTTGTGGAGTCGGGAAGTGCGGATGAGGTTATACTGCACGCGAAGGCGCCGTATACGCAGAGGCTGATCAAGGACGTGCCGAAACTGAACGAGCCGTGGGATTTGGACGCGTAGTCAGGGTGTGTTTCAAAACTCCGAAAGTGTATAATTCCGGGTTGTTTTTCGCTTGACTTACCACTAGGAGGTATTATCTTTATGAAACTCGATATGTTTATCAATTTTGACGGGAATTGCCGCGAGGCGGTGGAGTTCTATGCAAAGGTGTTTCGCGCCGAGGTACTTGATCTGATGGCCTACGGCGAGACCCCGCCCAGCGAGGGCTATGAGGTGCCAGAGCAGGACAAGGACAAGATCATGTACGCCTGTGTGCCGATTGGCGGGGTGAATGTGATGTTCTCGGACATGCCGACAGGACTGCCGCTGGCCGTTGGAAACAATATATCCCCCACAATCAGCATGGACGACCGCGCGGAGGCGGAGCGGGTGTTCCGTGAATTGGCCGAAGGCGGCGAGGTCGGCGAGGAACTGGGCAAGACATTCTTCGCGGGGCTGTACGGAATGGTGACCGACAAATACGGCGTCATCTGGCAGGTGCTCGGCGACGAGTGTGAGATGGAATAGGTGGATTATCTGTATTCTTAAAATGATGATGGGCTGCCGCGTTGTGAAAAACATTGCGGCAGCCCGATTTAATAAATTAACGATAATTGACGTTTCTACCGTTCCGGGGTATAATTACGCCAATCAATAGAAGCAGGAGCGCGCCTGTCTATTGTCGATTGGAATGGACGCGTTAACCACGCGAGATGAACATGGTCAAGTTGCGGTTGCGATCGCACGCGGCCAGAGGGAGTATGACATGCGTTCGGATCATAGGCTTTGGTATCGCCGCGAAGCACGGGTTTGGGAGGAGGCTTTGCCGCTCGGCAATGGGCGGTTGGGCGCGATGGTGTTTGGCGGCGCGGCAAGCGAGCGCATAGCGCTCAACGAGGACACGCTGTGGTCCGGATATGGCGGTAGCGGAGACCGGAATGGCGCGGCTGCATATTATCCGAAGGCGCGCGACTTGGCGCTTGAAGGACGGCTGCATCAGGCTCAGCAACTGGTCGAAGCGAAGTTGCTCGGCGCGTTCACGCAGTCCTATTTGCCTCTGGGCGATCTGCTGATCGAGTTTGATAACGTCGATCAAGCGCGGGACTATCAGCGCACGCTCGCGCTTGACGAGGCGGTTTGCAGCACGCGGTTTACCAGTAATGGCGTAAACTATCACCGCGAGGCGTTCGTGTCGAACCCGGATCAGGCGATGTATGTGCTGCTGGAGGCGGATAGTCCGGGCATGATCACGCTTTCGTGTCAACTCACTTGCGCCATCCGCCATAAGGTGACAGCGCAGGGTAACGAGCTGGTGATGCGCGGCGTGTGTCCATCCAATGTGGTTCCAAGCTACATCGATTGCGAACGCCCGGTGACATACGCGCGTCGCAATGACAGGAAGGGCATGAGATTTGAGGCTGTGCTGGATGCCCATGCTGAGGGCGGACGCGTCATCGTGAAGGCGGGGCGATTGCGCGTGGAAGGCGCGGATCGCGTCGTGTTAAGGCTGTGCGCTCGCACCAGCTTCAATGGGTTTGACCGGCATCCATACCTGGATGGGCGAGATGAGCGCAATCTGGTGCAGTCGGATATGAAGCGCGCCAGCCAAAGCTATGAGGACGCGCGAGCAAGGCATGTGGAAGATCACGCACGCCTGTATTGCAGGTGCCAGCTGGCGCTTGAGGGAAGCCGGGACGATTTGCCTACCGACGAGCGGCTGTTAGCGTTTGATAAAGGCCAGCGGGACGATGGACTGCACGCGTTGCTGTTCCACTACGGCCGTTATTTACTGATCGCCTGCTCTCGTCCGGGCAGCCAGCCCGCCAATCTGCAGGGCATCTGGAACCGCCATCTGCGCGCGGTCTGGAGCTGCAACTTCACGCTGAACATCAACTCCCAGATGAACTATTGGCCAGCGGAGCCGTGCAACCTCTCCGAGCTGCATGAGCCGCTGTTTGACATGATTGAGGAGTTGCTGGTGACGGGAAGGCGCACCGCGCAAGTGCATTACAATGCGCGCGGTGCGGCAGCGCACCACAACAGCGATATATGGCGGCTGACGAACCCTGTGGGCGAGCAATACGCAGGCTTTGCGGGCTGCGCGTTTTGGCCGATGTCGTTGGGGTGGCTGTGTTCACACCTGTGGATGCGGTACGAATATATGCCAGACCCGGACTTCCTGCGCGACCGAGTGCTGCCCGCGCTTTCTGAGTGCGCGAAGTTCTATCTGGACGTGATGGAGCCTGATGATAAGGGGTTTCTGACCATCGCGCCTGCCACTTCGCCGGAGAACGTGTTTGTGTATGAGGGCACCGAGTGCAAGGTGGCGCGGTCTGCGCAAATGACCACCTCAATCGCGCGCGAGGTGCTGCGCAACTACTTGCGCGCGCTCGACGAGCTGCAAGTGGACGAGCCGATGGCTGCACAGGTGCGCCAGGCGCTTGAGAGGTTGCCCGATTACCGGATGGGTTCAAAGGGGCAGCTGCTGGAGTGGGAGACGGAATACGAGGAAATTGAGCCGCACCACCGCCATCAGTCGCACCTGTACGACTTGTATCCTGGAAATGCCATTTCGCCGGATCAAACGCCTAAATGGGCAAATGCGTGTAGACGCACGCTGGAATTGCGCGGCGACGGTGGCACCGGCTGGAGCCTCGGATGGAAGATCAACCTGTGGGCGAGCCTGGGCGACGGCGAGCACGCGCTCAGCCTACTCAGGCGCATGTTGCGGCCGGTCGACCATGACGCGCAGATGAACCTGACGGACGGAGGCAGCTATTTGAATCTGCTGGACGCGCATCCGCCGTTCCAGATCGACGGCAACTTTGGCGCGTGCGCGGGCATCGCGCAGATGCTGGCGCAGTCGAGGGAGGGCGAAATCCATCTCCTGCCGGCGCTCCCTCGCGGCTGGAGCGGGCGCGCGGAGGGACTGCGCGTGCGAGGTGGGGCGATGTTGGATGTGGAGTTTCGCGAAGGCTCGCTGGTGAGCGCGCGCATTAGCACGCCACCAGACAAGCCGAGGCCGCGCGTGCTGTATAAGGGCGCACTCGTCGACGAATCCATCATCTGTTGGGAGCACAACATCTGAGCATTGTCCATGCCATCATCCGCCGATCCTCCATTTACTTTGAAACACAACCGTTTATACTGATGATACAGATTCTAAAATCAATAAGGAGGCACATTGTCATGAGGATCAAATGGTTATGTTTCGTGCTTACTCTGGTTCTTCTCGCAGCCACTGCCACATCCGCCTCGGCCGAAGGGGTCACTTTGAAGCTATATGGTGATGCCGGAAACCTGGAGCGCCCATACATGCAGCGCATCTTTGAGCTCTATGAGGAGAAGTCCGGCAACAAACTGGACCTTCAGGGCATCGAGTCCGACAACTTTGAGACGGTTTGCCTTATGAAGTTCCAGACTGGCGACCTGCCGGATCTGTTCCTGCACCAGGGCGGCTATTCGCTGGACGCGTACAATCCGGAGCAAAACTTCTACGATTTCTCGGATGCGGCATGGGTCAGTGACGTGCAGCCAAGCGTGCTGCCCTCTGCCATGCGCAATGGTAAAGTATACGGCATACCGTATTGGGAGGCTTCTTACTCCGGACTGCTGTATAACAAGACGCTGCTGGGCGAACTTGGGCTGAGCGTGCCCAAGACCCAGGCCGAATTTGACCAGCTGTGCGCCGACCTGCTGCAAAAGGGCGTGACCCCCATTTTCTTGGCGGCGAAGGAATCTTGGCCACTGCTGTACCAATACGGCATGGACCCCATCTTCCAGGATCAGCAGTTGTTGGACAAGCTGAACACCAACCAGACCACCTACGCGGATATCCCGCAGATGCGCTCCATGCTGGAGTGGTTCCAGTCGTCCGCGCAGAAGGGCTACTTTGGCAAGACGTTCGCAACCGACACCTGGGATTATATCATGGAAGTGCTGGGCGAGGGCGAAGCCGCAATGGTGCTATGCTGGGATACCTGGCTATATAGCGACTACGACAACGAATCTTATAAGTATAAGGTGGACGATTTTGGGCTGATGCCGGCCTTCATGAACACAACAGACGACGGCACGTTTGAAGGCCCGAACGTCAATCTGACCATCGCGAACAAGAACAGTCAGAATCTGGAGGCCGCGCTGGGCTTTGTTGAGTTCATGGCCGATCCGGAGAATTACAACCAGGGCTTTGATGGGTTCCAGACGGCACCGGTGTTCAAGGGGCAGACCACGAACGTCGCCACCCCACAGTATGAGGAAGCCGCGGACTGGATCGGCGCAGTTGGTCGCGCATCCATCGCCAACCCGAACATTGTCGGTTTCTCGTTGATTGATGGCGGCAAGTGCATCCAGGAGCTTATGATCGGCAACATCGATGTAGACCAGTGCCTCAAGCTGATGGATGAGGAGCGCGTCAAGAGCGCAGTCGCCCAGCAGGCGCCGGGATTCGCAAACTAACGCAAGCATTCTTATCATGTGCCATGCCGTCAATTGTGCGCGGCATGGCGCATTTCGTCAGCGCGCATTCAATCCAATCTACACATATTGAAGGGGATATCTATGAATCGCAACCGTATCTATCCCACTTACATGATGATACTTCCGCTGCTCACATTTGCGGTGTTCTTTCTGATGCCGTCTACAGTTGGGTTCCTGTACGCGTTCACCGACTGGAACTCATATGTGTCGGAGCCACAGTTTGTCGGACTAAAGAACTTCGTAGCCATCATTCAAGAACGTTCACTGTCCAAAGCCGTGGTGAACACGCTAATTTTTGCGGGTGTAAAGACGGTGTTGGTTACGCTGTTTGGGTTTGTTTTTGCAGTGCCCATGGATCGCCAGCTTCGTACTCGCAACGCGCTGCGGACCGTGTACTATATTCCAGCCATTTTCTCCACGCTGGTGGTGGGACTTGTGTTCAACGCGCTGTTTGATTCGCGTCACGGCACAGTGAACGCCATCCTTACATCGCTTGGGCTTGAGCAATGGATACAACCGTGGTTGGGCAGCAGATGGCCTGGTGTGTTCGCGATATGCACCGCCGAGGTGTGGCGCAACATAGGCTATGCGATTGTGATTACGCTTGCGGGGCTGCAGTCCATCGGTCATGATTATGTTGAGGCTGCTACTGTGGACGGCGCGAACGGCTGGAATTTGTTTTTTCATGTAAAATTGCCGCTGATTATGCCGTCTGTGAACGTGAACATACTGTTTAGTCTGATTTACGGTCTCAAGATGTTTGATCTTGTGTATGTGATGACTGGCGGAGGTCCGGGTCATGACACCGAGACTTTTGGCACGCTGATGATGAACGAGATGGCGAATGGGCGGTTTGCGCAGTCGGTCGCGGTCAACATGGTGTTCACTGTGGTGCTGGTGCTGGTGGCGATCGGATACCAGAAGTTTTCTGCTCGCTGGGAGAGTGTAGAATGAACAACAAGAAGGAAAAACGGTTCAACATATGGATCGAACTGGTTATGTGGGCCATCAGCATTGTGTTTGTCTATCCGATTCTGATGGTTGTGATGACGTCATTTAAGAAAAAGACTGAAGCCAATGTGTTGTCGGTCAGTCTGCCTAGCGAATGGATGTTTGAGAATTACCAGCAAGTGTGGGAGAAGGCTAAAATCGGCCAGAGCTTGCTGAACAGTTTGCAGATCACCACGTTTTCTGTTATACTGATCCTTGTATTTGCGTCCACGCTTAGCTTTGTGCTGGTGCGCAGAAACACCCGCGCATGCCGCGCGATCAGCGGGTTACTGTCGTTTGGTATCATTGCGCCTATGGCCATTTTGCCCACATCTCAGCTGCTGAGGTTTCTGGGTCTGTATGGAGAGAAGGCCGCGCTGGTGTTTGTGTACGCGGCCATATATCTCCCTTTTTCGGTGATGCTGTTCTCCAGCTTCATTAAGACTCTGCCGGTGGAGATGGATGAGGCGGGCGTTATAGATGGCACGCGTGGCTTTGGATTGTTTTTCAGGATCATCTTTCCACTGCTGCGGCCGGTCACGACCACCATCGGCGTGCTGGCGTTCATGTGGGTGTGGAATGACTTTCAGTATCCGCTGTATCTGCTCAATTCGTCCGCAAAGTGGACGCTGCCGCTGTCGGTATACAGCTTCTATGGGCAATACAGCAGAAGTTGGAATCTGGTGTGTGCAGACATGGTGATCGTGTCCATTCCTGTTGTGTTGCTGTATATGTTTGCGCAAAAATACATCGTCTCCGGCATGACTGCAGGCGCGGTCAAGGGCTGATCGGTTTGGTAAGCGCATACCATATGTGGGGATGAGGCGAAATGTTTCAGAAAACCTCCTATCGACAGAGAATCTTTTTGAGCTTCACGCTGATTTTTGTGGTTGTGTTTGGCGTGGGCGGCGCTCTGTTCTACTGGTATAACGCTGAATTGCTGCAGCAAAGAGCCGAAGCCAACGTGCTTGGCGCGCTTGCGGTCGTCAGCGCGCGCGTGGATGACCGGCTGCGCGACATGGACGCCATTCTCAAAAGGATACAGTTTTCATCGTCGCTTACGGAAGTCGCCGCGAGCATACCGGATGCGCCCGGCAACTATTTTGACGCACATCCGACGCTCAAATCCGAACTCAACGCGCAGTTCCTCAGCGGTATCGTCAGCGAAACCCTGAGCACCCAGGTGTATTTCATCAGCAGGTATGGAGACTTTGTGGGCTCCCGCATGGCGGTCGTGCCCTATTCGCGTGTAAAACTGTCACCCGAAGGTGCATCCGAAATTCCATTCGTCCGGCGCGCCATGACGACAGATGATTACACATTTGCTGTGGCACCCAGGCAAAATGAGTGGATTAACGCGCCTCAGGATGTGTTTTCGGTTGTGCGCGTCGTACGCGATGTGTTCCACAAGTATGGATTGCTTGAAATCAGCCAAGGAGCGGAAGAGCTGGACACGCTGTGCCAGATCGACGACATAAAGGACGATTACACGGTTTTTCTGCTAGACGAACATGGGCAGCAGCGTTACCGCGTGGGGAGCGCCGGCTCAGACCAACAGATTGCAATTCCAGCTGAAGCGTCGCACGGCGTGAACCGTGGCGCTTCAGGCACGTTTTCCTGTTTCCACCGCTCCGATTATTCGGGCTGGACACTCGTGCTAAGCAGCGACTTTTCAGCTGTCTCAGGTAGTATGGCATCGCTGCGCAACAGCATAATCGGAATCTACTTGATCTCCTGTTTCATCATTTTGGGGTTCTTTTACTTTGTTTCCTACAGCCTGACCAAACCGCTCACCCGACTGAAGGACAACCTGCTTTGCATCGAAGGCGGGCGTTTGCCACACGCAAACGACCCACTCGCGCATTCTGGCGACAACGAAGTATCGCTGATATCCTCTCAGATTGAACATATCCTGTTGCAAATTCAAAAACAGAACGAACAGATCATGCAGACGCGCAAGCGCGAGTTGCAAGCCCAGATGCGCATGCTGGAGGCTCAGATGGACCCGCATTTTTTATACAATGCCATGGCGGTTATTGGGGCCAGCGCATATGAAGACGGCAGTAAAAAGGCTTATGGAATGCTCAACGACCTGGCTGATTTGCTTCGATATACCATCCGCAACGAAAACCAACAGGTCAGTTTGGGCGATGAATTGCGTAACATACGACAGTATTTGGGCATCATGCAGATGCGGTACGAGGACACGATGCAGGTGACGTGGGAAATTGACGAGGCGCTCAATTGCGTGTATGTGCCAAAGCTCGTGCTTCAGCCCATCGTCGAGAACTGCTTCAAGCATGGGTTCAAGGATCAGCCGCCGCCCTGGCGCATCCACATCCGAACCTGGTCGGCTGATGGACATTGGCGAGCCAGCGTCAGCAATGATGGGCGCGCGTTTGACCGGGAGGACGTGTTGCGGCTGGATGCAGAGTACCGTCGCTTCGCGTACATGATCCAGCAATCGGAGGGCGAACAGGGCGCGCAACCGCTACATTTCGGACTTGAAAATACGCTCAAGCGGCTGTATCTCGTTTACGGATCGGAGGCTCATTACGCGATCGACGTGCGCCACGGTTGGTCGCGCGTGGAGATTGGGGGGACGATACATGATTGCTGACCGAGCGCGCGTGTTCTTGGTCGAGGACGAGGCAGCCATACTGCGCTTTGTTGCGAAGATTCTGTCCCACCAGGCAGACGTATGTGAACTGGTTGGCTGCGCAAGCAACGGTCAGCAGGCGCTCGAAGCGATCGGCCGACTGCGTCCGGACATCGTAATCACCGATATCATCATGCCCATGATGGATGGGCTTGAGATGATGCGGCACGCTTCGCAAATCTGCCCAGGCGTGCGGTTCCTGGTGCTTACGGGACATGAGCGATTCGATTTTGCACAGCGCGCGATTGAGCTCAAGGCCGTAAATTACCTGCTCAAGCCGATCGATGTTGAAAAGCTGACACATACCGTGCGCGAGGTTTCAAAGGCAGTCGCTTCGGAGCACCGCGACCTGACGCACAGGCAACTGCGCGAAATCTGCAGCAGCGATGGTCGAAATGTAGCCGGGTTTGCGCTGCATGGGCGACAGCTACGCTTTCTTTGCGCCGATTTCGGCAGCCGCTGCGCGACGGATGAAGCACGCGCAGTGCGGTCTGCATCGGTTGAGGATTGTCTGCGCACGCTGATACCCGGTGCGCAGGTGTACGCGCTAGGCGATACAGCGAGCCGTAAACAGGATTACGCCGTTCTGACAAGTCAACACGTGGACGCGGAGCAGCTTGCGTGCGAGCTGCTAGACAGCGACCTGTTTCACACTCAATCTCGCCTCACGCTGGCGGTGTCAGTTGAGACCGAATCCGAAGCGAAACTGCCCGAGACCATCGCGCACATGAGACACGCGCTGCAAAACAGGCGGCGGTTCCTGTCCGGTGGCGTACTGCTGGCACAGGAGGATGAGCCGTCTGAACCTGCATTCGCCATGGACGACGCACTAAAGAGACTGTATCCCGGTATATCCCGCGAGCAACTGGGCGCTTGGGTCGACGATGTGGTGCAAGGCTGGCGGCAACGGAAGCCTACTTGCGCAGCGATACAATCAGACCTCGAACGCGTGTTGTCCACATCGCTGCGATATGGCTTAAAACATGCGCAATACGAGCATCCTTCTGGCTTGATTGAGGCTTTGATGGATTGCGCCGACTACGAGGAACTATCGGTGCTGCTGTTCGAACACATCATGATGGCAATGGGCATAGCGCCCGAATCGACCCGGCAAATGTCATCAGAATGGCTGCTATGTCTGAGGATCCGCCAGTATTTGGATGCCAATCTACTGGAGGATTTCAGCCGTGAGGAACTCGGCGCACGGTTCGGATACAACAAAAACTACCTGTCCAATCTGTTTTCCAAGAGCTTTGGCGTGTCGCTTGTTCAATACGTTATTAAAAAGCGCATGGATTTAGCAAAGCAAATAATTGAAAGTTCGCCGGACACGCGTATCCGTGAGATCGCGCAGCGCGTCGGCTACAGTGACCCGCTGTACTTCAGCCGCGTGTTCCGATTGCACGTTGGGTGTTCGCCTACTGATTATGCGAGCCGGATAGGGCGATAGCACATTTCCATCGGGAAGTCTATAAACCATCATAAGCATTATTTTGCATGTATCGCGTTCCAAAATAATCTGTCTAGCTGCGCGAATACCTCACCTATTATTAAGATGCGTATCCGTCCACGCATTCCTCAGCTGCGTCGGCGACACGCCCATGTACTGCCTGAATATCCGGTAGAAATACTTCGTGTCCTCAAACCCTGTCTCCTTCGCGATCTGGTCGATGTTGAGGGAGCTCGTGAGGAGCAGTTCCTTCGCCTTCTCCATCCTGAGCCTGTTGATATACCGTACGAGCGGGTAGCCGGTCTTTGATTTGAAGAGATCGGAAAGATAATTGGGGGTGTATCCAAACCGCTCCGCGATCTGCGATACGCCCAGCTGCTGCGAGAGATTGATTTGAATCCATTGCACTATCTCGGTGAATTTCAGGCCGCGGTTCATTCGCGCGTATTCCATATGATAGAATTCCATCGCCTGCTGGGTCAGCTCCATCAGCAGCATCTGGATGCAGTTGTGCCCGTATTGCTGTGTGTAGCAGTTTCCATAGCGGCTGAAAAACAGCTGCTGGAACAGAAGCGAAATGCGGCTCGGATATAATAGCCTGGTGTGGCGCGGAATCAGCACCGTCTTTTCTCCGTACACCCTGTTGCTCATAAAATAGTAGGTCTCGATTGCCTCCTCGGAGCTTAGCAGCTCCATCTCATCACCCAGATAAAAATGGGTCCAGAAATAACTCAAATCACTCGACGGCTGGTAGGAACATTGGCGAAAATGCGGCCTGAGCAGCAGCGCCTCATCCTGAGCCATCGCAAGCTCGTCGTCACCTTCCTTGAAATAGAGCGTGTTT
>JAVBTW010000255.1:0-4037 GCA_031555975.1 Eubacteriales bacterium | reverse complement strand
CAGCAACTGTGGGTTTTGGCACAGCGCCTCGATCAGTGCGTCGGGCGCATGCAAAAACTGCGCGGTGGATTCCTTCCAGGCGACGCTCGTCTCATCGACAAGATGCTTGAGGCCAACCGCGCCCGCGACATGCTGCAGTTCACGCGCGCCCAACTTGTGCTTGGTCAAATCCACGGTTTGCACCGCGATTTTGCGCTCCTTGAAAAACCGCTCCGCCTTCTGCACGTCCGGCGTGCGCTTGAGGTGGTAGAGTTGGATCATTATCGGCCCCTCCTTGCAAGTTGACCCCGCCATTATACCACACGTCATCCTGCGTTTCCACCATGTGCTTCCAGTATCGCTTCGGCATGTGGCTCCGCTGACAGGTCGGATTTTCCCGGGCCTGGATGGAGATGGCCTTGAAGTAGTGCTGCCATAATGATGTGATCTCGCGCTCGGGATCGTTCATGGCCGGGGGTTCGTAATTGATGATGGGATAGATGCCTGTGCGTCCGCGCTGATGCACCAGGGCTTCCTTGTGCACCTCATCGTAGATCATGAACATCTCCTGGGCAAAGCGCTGGGAAAAATGCGGGGCGATCAGCTTCAGCACCCGGTTTTTTGGTGCGATGGTGGCGATCAGCGCGCCTCCGAATTCGCGGAACCGCACAAAGCCGGTCAACAGGTGCGCCTCGCCCCACATGTGACGCAGTGCCTTCATCATCCGGTCCACACAGGGTTCCACGAGCATGTCCACGATGCCCGGACCGACGCTGAATCCGAGGCATGCGGCCTCCAGCGCGGCCAGATCCGCGCCCGTGTCGTCGCACAGCGTGGCGTCGTCAAGCATGCCGAGAAAGTCCTCGGAGATCTTGGCGCAGACCCCCTTCGCAACGCGCTGCGCGGCCGCGGAATCGGTCTTAATGTCGGCGACGGGAAACAGGGTGAGCTGATCCGACCCTTCGCGGACGAGGGCCTGGGGCATGCGCTTTTCCGTAAAACACGCGAACACGCAGCACAGGAGGCCGTCGAGGGACCCGTCGTAGCGGTAGGCGATGGGGGCGGAAGGAAGAGACATGGAGATGCCTCCTTTCTGTGAATGGAGAAGCGGAGCCGAACCGGTGTTCACGCCCCATCTCCAACTACATTTGTCCTGTCGCGACCTGCGCTTGGTCCTTTTCCGTGGGCAGCAGGTCCAGCAGGGATAGCTGTTCTGATGACTCCTTCATGGGCTTTCGCTCCACCAGCAGGGTGCGCAGCACCTCTTGGGTGCCGAACCCAGTGCCGGGCGCGGCTTTGCCCTGGCAAAGCAGGAAGTACTGCGCCCTTTTCAGCACCACGCCCAGTTTTTTCAGCGCCTCGAACGTGAGGTTTGCGGTGCGGCGGGCCTGCACGATGCGCCAGGCGCTCTTGATCCCGACGCCGGGCACGCGCAGCAACATCTCCTGCGGCGCGCGGTTGACCTCGACGGGGAATTGCTCGATGTGATCCAGCGCCCATTGGCATTTGGGGTCCAGTTCCGGATCAAAATTGGGGTTTTTGTCGGTGAGAATCTCTGAAGCGGTGAACCCATAGAACCGCAGCAACCAGTCGGCCTGATAGAGTCGGTGTTCGCGCAGCAACGGCGGCGGCGCTATGGGCAGGGTGAGAGCGCCAGATGCCGTGGACATGAGGCCATTTGCCCAAGCAGCATGCTTTCTGGGAGGCTGACTCGCGTCCGACAGGGCGTGTGCGTCCTTGCCTTCGTCCGCTGCGGCGTCAAAAACAGGAAGGTTTTCACCCAGTGCTGCCGCGTCAGCAGGCGCTTGGATCGCCACTGCGCCATTCAGTGGGATGTAGGCAGAAAAGAAAACCCGTTTGAGCCGGAACTTCTGATACAGCGATTCGCTCAGCGTCAGGATGTGGCGGTCGGTCTCTGGCGTCGCGCCGATGATCATCTGGGTGGATTGCCCGGCGGGCGCGAACTTGGGCGCGGCCTTATACAAGGTCAGGTCTCGGGTGTGTTCCTGGATCCCGTCGCGGATCTGTGCCATGGGCGCAATGATGGCGTCTCGGCTTTTTTGCGGGGCGAGGGCCCGCAGCGACCCTGAGGAGGGCAGCTCGATGTTCACGCTCATGCGGTCGGCCACAAGCCCCAGTTTTTCGATCAGCACCGGGTCCGCGCCTGGGATGGCCTTGACGTGGATGTAGCCATTGAAACGGTATTCATAGCGCAGCAGCGTGAGGGTTTGGTACATCAGCTCGCAGGTGTGATCGGGCGATTTGACCACAGCCGAGGACAGAAACAGGCCCTCGATGTAGTTGCGGCGGTAGAATTGGAAGGTGAGTCCGGCAAGCTCCTGCGGCGTGAAGGTGGCGCGCTGCGCTTCGTTGGACCGGCGGCTGCCGCAGTAGGCGCAGTCGTAGGCGCAGGCGTTGGATTGCAGCACCTTGAGCAGCGAGATGCAGCGGCCGTCGGCGGCGAACGAGTGGCAGATACCGCTGGCGACTGCGTTGCCGTAGCTGCCGGGCGTGGCGCTGCGGTTCGAACCGGAGGAGGTGCAAGCCACGTCGTACTTTGCGGCGTCTGCGAGGACTTGAAGCTTTTCCAGGACGGTCATGGCGGACTACCTCCTTGTTTTGCGGAAGGCATTGTGGCAGTTGGGCGAGGGCTTCATTTCGGACGAGCGGCAGCCCTTTGGCGCGGGATGGTCCCGAAAAATGCGGTTTTGCCTCGAAAAGAACGTATGTTCTGTTTACATTATAACCGCATTGTCGCTCAAAGTCAACCGAACACAGGGTTAAACATGAATGGGCACTTGACCGCATAGGCATGGCGGGAGGGGGTGTCGATATGGCGACGATTGGGCTTTGCATGATCGTGAAGGATGAGGCGGAAATTCTGGGGCGCTGCCTGGACAGTGTGCGGGAACTCGTGGACGAGATCGTGGTTGTGGATACCGGCTCCCGTGACGCGACCCTGAAGGTTGCGCAGGCATACACAGACAAAGTGTTTGAGTTTGAATGGATCGAGGACTTTTCAGCGGCGCGCAACGAGGCGTTTTCCAAATCGGAGGCGGACTACATACTGTGGCTGGACGCGGACGATGTGATCGAAGAGGAAGAACACGCGGGCTTCTTGGCGCTGAAGGCGATGCTGGACACCGTGCAGCCGGATATGGTGATGATGCGGTATCACATCGGGTTTGACGGATCGGGTCGGCCGACATTTACCTTCTATCGCGAGCGGTTGGTGCGGCGCGGGGCAGGCGCGGTTTGGCGGGAACCGGTGCATGAATATATCCAGATTTCCGGCAAGGTCATCAATAGTGAGGTTGCGGTGACGCATCGCAAACCTCCGTCCAGGGACCAAGTGAAGAGCGACAGAAACCTGCGGATCTATGAGCGTGTGTTGAAGGAAAAGGGACAGCTGTCGCCGCGCGGGCAGTATTACTATGCGCGGGAACTGATGGAGCATGGACGGTGGCAGGCGGCTGTATCGGGGTTTGAGGTGTTTTTGCGGAGCGGAAAGGGCTGGTCGGAGGACTGTGTGCAGGCCTGCTTTGAGATGGGTCGCTGTTATATGGAATTGAATGAGGACGAAAACGCGCTGAAGGCACTGGTGCGCAGTTTTGTGTATGACACGCCGCGAGCGGAAGTCTGCTGCAGGATCGGATATGTGTACAAGAACCGCGGGGATCAGCGGCGGGCGGCGTTTTGGTTCGGGCTTGTGGAGGGCCTTGTGCGGCCTGAGGGCGGTTGGGGATTTGTCAGAGAGGACGACTGGGGGTACGTGCCTGCGGTGGAAAGCTGCGTTTGTTGGTATGCGCTGGGAGACATGGAAAAGGCGCGGGAGTGGAACCGGAAAGCTGAGCGGTATAAGCCAGATAGCGAGGCGGTCAAGTGGAACTGGGCGGTACTGGGTGAGGGCTGATGAATTTGGTGGGTAGAGGGGCCACTCACTTCTATAAAAAGTGTGTCAAGACAGTAAAGAATTTCGTCCAAAGCTGCATTTATATGGTATTTGTCAATTCGTCTGTATTACAATATAAGTTGATGTGCATGTAACTGCACACAAT
>JAVBTW010000132.1:0-8252 GCA_031555975.1 Eubacteriales bacterium | reverse complement strand
TCTATCCGCCGTTCTGGTTCGATCCGCCGACCAAGAACATCGAGAATGGCCGCATCATTCGCGAACTGTGGCCCGATCCGGCCAACGGCGACAAGATCGAAAGCCCCGAGCTGAAGAAGCAGTGGATCAAGATGCAGGACTACTTCGGCGGCAACAAGCAGAACCTGGTCGGCTGGGCCCAATGGGAGATCCACGATCCGGTTTGGAAGGTGTTTGACGAGTTCTATGCGGACGGAACCGGCAAGGGCGACACGGGTGTGCTGTATGACGGCTACACCGGCCCGATCACCGACGACATCGCGCGCCGCCTGCCGTTGCTCGAAAAGCTCAGGAACGAGAGCTATGTGGCATTCGTGATGGGCAGTAAGAGCCTGGACGAGTGGGAGAACTACACCAAGGAATGGTTCGACATTGGCGGCCAGGACATGTACAACGATGTGAACGCCTGGTTCAAGGCCAAGTAAGACCCGTCCTCTGAAAAGGATACATACGGAGAGAGGGCGCGCCAGCGCCTTCTTTCCGTACACACGATTCATAAGGAGGGCGGCCCATGACGACGACGACAAACCCCGCGCCGCGGCCATTGCGCTGGGAGCGGTTTCTGATCCGGACCAAGTTGCGCCAAACCTGGCCGCTGCACCTGCTGCTGCTGTTGCCGCTGTTGATGGTGGCGATCTTCAACTACGCGCCGATGGTGGGCGTCACCATCGCTTTTCAGGACTACATGCCCACAAAGGGCTTTTTCGGCTCGCGCTGGGTGGGGCTGGAACACTTCCAATACTTGATGAAGCTGCCGGACGTGCCCCAGGTCATCCGCAACACCATTGAGATCTCGCTGGTGAAGCTGGTCATGACGATGTTGGTGTCGCTGGCGTTCGCGCTGCTGGTGAACGAGCTGCGGGGCAGGGCGTTTAAGCGCACGGCCCAGAGCGTGTTGCTGTTCCCGTATTTCATGAGTTGGGTTGTGCTGGGCGGCATCGTGATCGACGTGTTTCAGCAGACCGGCGTGGTGAACAAGATCATTCAGGCAGTTGGCCTGCCTGCGGGCTCGTTTCTGGTGGAAAAGAGCACGTTCCGGGGCCTCATCTACGGCACCCACATCTGGAAGGACATGGGCTACAACATGGTCATCTTTCTGGCGGCCATCACCAGCATTGACCCGGCGCTGTACGAGTCCGCCACCATCGACGGCGCAAATCGCTGGCAGCAGACACTGCACATCACCTTGCCCAGCATCGCGCCGATGATCGTGCTGTTGTTCACGCTGGCGCTGGGCGGCGTGCTGAATGCCGGGTTCGATCAGATCTTCGTGCTGTATTCCACGCCCGTCTATCCCGTTGCGGATATCCTGGACACCTATGTATACCGGCTCGGGTTTCAGTCGGCCCAGTATTCGCTCGCAACGGCCGTGGGGCTGTTCAAATCGGCGGTGGGCTTCGTGCTGATCGTGCTGTCCTACTGGATGGCGGACAAGTTCGCCGGCTACCGGATCTTTTAGGGGGTGGCGCGCATGAAGACATCGACCGGCTACAAGGTTTTCACTGCGTTCAATTATTTGCTCATGACGGCCATGATTTTGCTGTGCGCCATGCCGCTGTGGCATATCGCGATGATCTCGCTCTCCGCGCCGGGTCCCGCCGCCGCCAATGAGGTGGGCCTGTGGCCCGTGGGGTTTATGATCGACAACTACACGTACGCGCTCAGCCAGCAGGGCATCGTCAGTCCGTTCCTGACGTCTGTTTTGCGGCTGGTGCTCGGCGTCGCAATCAACATGCTGATGGTGATCATGGCTGCGTACCCGCTGTCCAAGGAGAGCAAAGATTTTCCGGGCAAAACGGTCTATTCCTGGGTGTTCATCTTTGTGATGCTGTTTAACGGCGGCATCATCCCGAACTACGTGCTGGTCAAATCACTCGGGCTGATCGATTCGATCTGGGCGCTGGTACTGCCCGGCGCGGTGTCGGTTTTCTACATGATCATCATGCTCAACTTCTTCCGCCAGCTGCCCAAGGAACTGGAGGAGGCCGCGTTCATTGATGGCGCATCCCATTTCCGGACGCTGATCCGGATCTATTTGCCGCTCTCTATTCCGTCCATCGCCACACTGACGTTATTTGCTGCGGTGGGCCACTGGAACAGTTGGTTTGACGGACTGATCTACATGCGCGATCCGAACCGTTATCCATTGACCACTTACATGCAATCGCTGCTCTCGCAACTGCAGCGCATGACCTCATCCCGCGACGCGGAGCGGCTGGCGTTTACGTCTAGGCGCGGGCTGATGATGGCCTACATTGTGATCACGCTGCTGCCCATCCTGTGCATGTATCCATTCCTCCAGAAGTACGTGCGAAGCGGATTGGTGCTGGGCAGCGTGAAGGGCTGAAGTCATTCCGTGTCCTACGCGGCTGCTGTGCGCGGCCGTTCATGCTTCTCTCTGGTGCCGGCGCGTCGGTGAACCGAAGATTGTTGTACGACTGATCGCGCTGATGGCCACACCGCGCTCGGAAACCGCTTGAGCGGGGCCGCGATCAGGTGTATAATGTGTGCAGTTGCAGGTCTGTGAACCCTGAATTTGATCTCATGGGCTGCCGTTCCTGCAAGGGTCCTTGCGACGGGCATCGACAGCGGTGAAGGAATAAGCAAAGAGGAGCTGACCAACATGAAGTTATTCGAGCCGGATTATCGACATATCGAGAATGCCGCGAGAAACCTGCCCTCGGGGCGCCTGCCTTTGTATGAGCATTTGATCGATGTCAGCGTGATGGAAGCCATAACCAATCGTCCGTTCGATCAACTCCAGCAGGGGGATGATAGGGACCTGGCGGAATACTTTGCGCAGTATTGCGGTTTCTTTCGATTGATGGGATACGATTCGGTTTCCTTTGAACGGTGTTTCGCGAGCGTCATGCCCGGATCGGGCGCGCTCAGCAACAGCAGAATGACGCCCGCGATCAGGACCCAGGCCGATTTTGACCGGTATCCTTGGGATGAGATCCCGGACCTGTATTTTGCGCAGAACAGGCGTGCGTTTGAGGCGCTGCGGGCCTGCATGCCTGCAGGTATGAAGGCTGTGGGCGGCGTGGGTAACGGCGTGTTTGAGTGTGTGCAAGACTTGGTCGGGTATGAAAACCTCTGCTATCTCTCCGTGGATGAGCCGGAGCTGTACACGCAACTCTTTGAGCGCGTTGGCGATGTGATGGTGAAAATCTGGGTGCGGTTTATGCAGGAGTTCAGTGACATCTACTGTGTGTTGCGCTTTGGCGATGACCTGGGCTATCGCAGCAGCACGATGCTGTCGGCCAACGATGTGCGCAGGCTGATCATCCCCCAATACAAGCGGGTGATTGATATTGTCCACGCATACGGCAAACCCTTCCTGTTCCACTCCTGCGGATGCATCTTTAATGTGATGGAGGACCTGATCAATGTGGCGGGCATCGATGCAAAGCACTCCAATGAGGACGAGATCGCCCCGTTCCCGGTGTGGGTGGAGCGCTATGGCGATCGGATTGGCAACTTTGGTGGCATTGACACCGACGTGGTTTGCCGCACACCCAAGGCAGAGATGCGCGAATACATCGCTGATGTGGTGAAGCAGTGTTCCGGACACGGCGGGTTTGCGTTCGGCAGCGGCAACTCGATCCCCTGGTACGTGCCGACGGAGCAGTTTCTGGCCATGAATGAAATTGTGCGTGAGATTCGCGGAGAATAGCGCATGCTCAGTCTGCCCGCGCGCTGGGTGGCTGAGGCCGCATGCAGCCGAGCTGCAGTCGTGGCCTGCGCGCGGACACGGAGGGCGAGCGGGCATCGCATTGGCTGAGTGCTGATCAAGGAGCGGTCCCAACCGGCCCGTCAGGACCGGATGGAGCCGCTCCTTGATCAGCGCTTACCCAACCAGTTCACGATTGGATTGCCGCCTTCTCATCGGACGACAAAGCCGCGCGCAAGGATCAGAAACACACTTGATGTCCATGTATAGGCGCGGTCACGGAGCCCGGCGCCTGTGTTCGCGTCAAAGTTTTCGGCAAATCCGCTTGTGGCACAGGTGTTGCAGAACCGCTCGGAAAGGTCGGTGGCCAGGGCAGTTTCGCCGCCCTGCTTGAGGCCATCAATGATGAACATCATGGGCGGCGCCCAGATCGGGCCGCGCCAGTATCCGTCCGGGACGTACCACTCGCTCGACACACTCTCTGTCGCCAGTCCATATGGGGTCAGAAAGCGAGCCTCGCGCCGTATTCCCTGGGCCAGCGCATCGAACACATCCCTCGGCAGCCGATCACCCAGGATAAGGGGCAGGAATGGAAACAGGCTGTCAACACCCTGCTGTTCGCGATGGGTACCGCTCTGCAGCACGAGGAACCGCTTGCCATCCCAACTGTGATCGAGCAGCGCGCGAAGTTGCCCGTCCGCGCGGGCGCTGTGTTCGGCGGACTCGTCGTGTCTTCCCAGTTCCTTTGCCAACACGGCCAGTTCGTCCCAGCACAGCACCAGATAGGCGCTGAGGTCCGGGCCTTCGATGGGCGCGCCGCACTTGAAGTTGGTGCAGTTGTCCCAGCCGCTATCGTTGCCGTGGTTGTACTGGCAAATGCCGTCGTGGTCCCAGTCCATCGTGTCATACCATGACTGCGCCCATTTCAACAAGCGCGGATAGATCCACGCTCGGCGTTCAGCTGTCAGTGCGCCCGCCTCGCGCAGTTTTCGCACGGCCCAGCCATGGATGGGCGGCTTGGTGTAGCCGTCGATCCAGGTCAGCGCATTCACCAAGTCCGGCAAACGCCCGCTTTCGTGCTGCATGCGGAATGGGCTGACCAGGTTGTTCCAAGCAGCCTCGTCGTCGCGCCCGGCGCAAGCCACCGCGTTGAACGCGCAGTCCCAGGTCCACACATTTTTCATCCAGTTCTTGCTCATCAGCATGACCGGCGCTGGGATCAGGCCGCGCGGACGAACGACTGCGCTCCAGTTCACATAGGTAGCCTGGCGCGCTGCCTCCCGGAAGCGGTCAGGCACATCGCGGACGGATTGTTCCGTATAGCCCTCAAACGCGGCGCGCTCAGCTGCCATGCATGCGTCCACGTCGAACCCGAGCGGCGCGTCCTCGTACACACCAACATACTCCTCAACGGCCAGCGCCCAATTTGGGCCTGACATGCGCACGGCCTTGGGTTGGTCCTCGGCCTCCAGGCCGGGGTCGTCCAGCGTCAGTGCGCCGCGCACACGCCGGAACATCAGCCGCGCCATGCAAGGGAAGCTGTTGATGTCGTACCGGTCTTCGTCAAAGCGCAGGAACTCTTCGCCGACGCCCTTCGGCATCAGCAGCGCAAGATCCGCGCCGTTGCCCCGAATCAGCAGCCTGCGGCGCTCGTCAAACGCCATGTCCACGCAGTCGTCGCCGACACTCAGCCTGAGCCGCCAGGGCGATGCATCATAGCTGAATGGCACCTCCACGCCATCGCGCACTACCGCGATGCGGGCAATCAGCCCATCGCCAAAGGTGTGCCCGTGTACGGTGCGAAGCCACAATCCCTCCTCAGGCATGCGGTTTTTCCATATGGCGCGCGTCATGTCGGTGATGCACAGATACGCGCCCGGCGCGGAAAACGAAACGGTTTTCAGGTCGATGTTCATGACGCAGCTATCCTTTCAATCCGGTAAATGTGATGCCCTGGATGAAATACCGCTGGGCAAAGAAGAAGATGACGATCATCGGCAGGATGGATACGGTGGAAGCGGCCATCATATAGTGCCAGTCCGTCTGATACTCGCCGATGAACACCTGCAGGCCCAGCGAGACGGTGTACAGCGCGTTGGATTTCAGGTAGATCAGAGGGCCCATGAAGTCGTTCCAGGTGTTCATAAAGGTAAACACGCCGACCGTCATCAGCGCGGGCTTGCACATGGGCAGCAGTATCCGGTAAAAAACCTGGAACAGGTTGGCGCCGTCGATGGTGGCTGCCTCGTCGTAGTCCTTGGGGATGGTGGAGAAGAACTGTTTGAGCAGAAAAATATAGAACGCGTCCAGAAAAAACGATGGCATGATCAGCGGTACATAGGTGTTGTACAATCCAACCTTGTTCCACATGATGAACTGCGGGATCATCAGCACACTGGAAGGGATCATCATGGTGATCATCACCAGCGCGAACATGAAACCGCGCCCGCGAAACGAGATCCGCGCGAACCCGAATGCGGCGAGGCTCGAGGAGATCAGCTTGCCGAGGATGTTCATCGCGACCAAGAACAGGCTGTTGAGGAAATACGTCAAAAACGGCGCGGAGACCAGCGCCTCTTTGTAGTTCTCCCAGCGCATGCGCTCCGGCAGCCAGTGCATCGGTTGTGCGAAGATCTCCATGCGCGACATGAACGAGGACCTCAGCAGCCAGAAGAACGGGAAAACGTTCACCGCGCAGATGACGACCAGCGCGAGATAGATAAGCATTTTGGACGCGCGAAACGGCTGTTTGCGCACACCGTCATGCAGGGATGTGGCCTGGCTCATAGCGCGTCACGCTCCTTCATAATAGACCCATTTGTTCGAGACATAGAAGTTCATCGCGGTCAGCAGCCCGATGGCAATGAACAGCACCCACGCCATCGCGCATGCCATGCCCATGTCCGAATACAGGAACGCACGGTTGTACAGCAGCATCACGTAGAACAACGAGGCGTTGTTCGGCCCCCCCTTGCCCTTGGTCATGATGTACGACTGGGTGAACGCCTGCATGGACCAGATGATGCCCATGACCAGGTTGTAGAAGATCACAGGGCTGAGCAGCGGCAGCGTGATGGACTTGAGCTTGTTCCACGCGTTGCCGCCGTCGATATCGATCGACTCGTACAGGTGCTGTGGGATGCCCTGAAGACCGGCCAGATAGATCACCATCGTGGACCCGGCGCCCCAGGCCGCCACGACCGCCAGGCAGGGGATGACCTGCTGTTCGGAGAAGATCCACATCTGCTTGGGCATGCCCAGCATCATCAGCACTGAGTTCAACACGCCGTTCATGGGATTGAAGATGAACATCCACAGCGCGCTCGCCGCCACGGCAGGCACGATGGTCGGGATGTAAAAGAGCGTCCGGAATGTGCTGAGCGCCTTCACCTTGCTGTTCAGCAGCAGCGCCATCAGCAGTGCGTAGATGTTTGACAGCGGCACTGCGAGCAGCGTATAGTACATCGTGACCCGCATGGACTTCCAGACCAGTTCGTCGTTCACCATGGTTTGGATGTTCTGAAGCCCCACAAACTGCATGTCTGTGACCATGTTCCACTTCATGAACGCCAGCACCAGGCTGTAGCCGATCGGCACCAAAAAGAACAGCAGAAACCCAATGATGGCCGGCGCGATGAATAGATAACCCGCGATGTCGGCGCGCCGCTGAATCGCTGATGCGCGCAAACTGCGCCCAGGCCGCGATGCGACCATACAAATCCCCCCTTTGCAGATACCACGGGCAGCCGGTTTGACTCGGCTGCCCGTTTGTTGCGCCGAACGCGCCTATGCGTCCCTTACCATTTTCCCTGATACTGGCCTTCGAGCTTGGCGCGAATCTGGGCTGTGACCTGCTCTGCGTTCGTCTCGCCGGTCCAGAGGGTGTCGAGCGAAGGCATGATGATCTCATCCAGCATGACTGCCGCGTTCTTGACCTGCACCGGCTCCGGCACCTGGGTCAGATCACCCAGGAAGTAGGCGGGGATGACGGTCTTGTAGTCGTCGTTGAAGGTCGGGTTGGACAGCCATTCCGCCTTCTGCGCTTCATCATCGTAGTACACCTTGCTGTTGGGGAAGTTCGAAACCATCTGGCGCGGGTTGGTCTCCGACTCACAGAACCAGCGGAAGAACTTGAACACTTCGTCTACATTTTTTGTCTTGGCCGAGATCTGATTGCAGGATGCCCAGGAAACGGTGCGCGGCACCTGGAACTGCGGCAGGGCCGCGATGCCCACGTCCACGCCCTCATCCACATAGCTGGAATACATGAACGAGCCGTCCAGCGCCATGGCCAGTTGGTTGTCCTTGATCATCTGCACGGTACTGGGCAGCGCGTCATTCAGCGCCAGTGACGGAGCCGCTTTATGCACCAGGTACATGTCGGCCATTTTCTGCAGGACTTCGATGCCCTCCTTGGAATCCATTGCGAAATCCGTGCCGTCCTCATTGAAGAATGATGTCTTGTTGGAATACAACAGCGCGTCAACCAGCGGGAACCAGGCATTGATCTTGGTGCCGTAGGTCATGACCGCATCAGGAT
>JAVBTW010000304.1:0-10861 GCA_031555975.1 Eubacteriales bacterium | reverse complement strand
GGCTGCGCTGCGCGCCCCGTCAGCAACGGATCGCCAAAGACGAGCACCGTCGACTGACCCGGCGCCAACGTGAGGGGCAGCCTGCCGCCATCTGCGTCGATCTCGCTCTGGCGGTCCAGCAGCAGGTCCAATCTGACACCTTGTCCCGTGATCGGCAACAGCAGTGTGCCATGATACGCCTCGCTCAGCGATTCGTTGACCACCATGAATACATGGACATCGCCGCGCACGGTATGATAGAAGCGCAGCATGTCAAACGATTCCTCAAGCTGCACGTCCCCGCCGCCCGCTGCGCTGACAAAGCCCGGCACATCATACACGCTCAAGGCCGCTCCGCGCTCAAAGCCCTCGGGTCTGCGCCCCACGAACAGCAACTGCAATCCGTCGTCCAGCAGCGCGTCCAGCTTTTTCAGGAACGGCTCGGGCAGCACCTTTGCATATGGCGCCACCAGCGCCGGACAGCGCACACGGCCCACGACAAGCTGGCCGTTTTCCATCCTGCCGTCCGCCATGATGGCGTCGATGGGCAGGATCGCATGATTGAGCTGCGCGTCCAGCAGCCTGACCGCGGGCTCCTGCATCAGCATGTAGTCCTCGCCGGACCATTCCGCCTCGGCATGGTATAACAGGCCACAGCTCACCACCCACTCGCCGCCCGACAGCAGGTGCGCCATTTTGTTGGCGTACCGCATCAACGCGCCAAACGCCGCAAATTGCGGGTTGAGTCCTGCCGCGGTGAAGTGCGGCGGACAGTCGGGGTCCGGAAACGAAGGCGAAAACGCATGCGGCACAAAGTGGTTGATGCCGCGTACCAGCAAGTGGTCCATCAGCTGCCGCATCATCGGCACACCCTCAGCCCAGCCGTACGCGCCGAACACTTCACACATGGCGCGGCCTGCCATCCGGGGATTGATGTGGGCATGGGAGGCTGCCAGGTTCGCCAGTACATACTGGAAAAACGCAGGGTCCGCGTATCCGCCCGCGCAGGACGCAGCGGTTCGGTGGTGCGCGATGCCCGGGATGATCTGATGCAGCACCACGTCGATGCCCGCCATGTCCTGGCCGTCCAGAGACCGGAAATAATGGCCGCCGCTGCAGGACAGCCGCGCGTGGGCGTTCATATCCTCAATGATGTGGCCGATGTACATCACGCCGTGGGTCCTGCACCATTCGCCCAGCTTCATGCTGAACGCCTCGCGCCACAGCGCCGTCACGGCATCCATGTACGCCATCCTGAGCGATGCCGCGCCGCCCTGCACATCATACCACAGCCCGGCCAGCTCTGGCAACGGATCGCGGCCCAGTTTTTCTGCCAGCCGCCGGGCCAGCTCGTCCGACCACGGCAGCGCCAACCCGGGCTGGCCCAGTTTCTGGTCGTACATGCTGGTGGCATCGCCGCCCCACACCGTCTGGCTGTTCCCAAGGCTTGGCTCGTCTGAAAAAAAACCGGCGAGGGTCCGGCCGAACCGGTCCTTGCATCGCACCCAATGAGGTTCGTATACGGCCTCGATCAGCACGTCCACGGATTCGGGATCGATCATGTGGATGTAGCCTAGATCGCGGGTGCCGCGCCTGCTCTTGTACAGCGCGAACACGCGGTATACGCCCGCGGGCACATCAAAATAGGCGTAGCGGCCGCGCACCGACGGCGTCAGATCGATGGGCGACGGCTCAATCCGCTCGCCCCAGTCGCTGCGCGGATAGGCATACACGCCCAGCAGCACATCCTCCGTGCCGATGCCTTCGGACAGCAACACCGCCGCGCCATCCATCGGGCCGATCACGTCCACATGCTCCTCCAGCAACTGCCAGCGCCGACGCTCTGGGTACTTTTTCTCCACCAAGCCGTTGGCATACCCGGTCGGGAAGTGCTTGTCGTCCAGGATCCAGACCTTCATTCCCCGCTTTTCGGCCTCGTCCAGCACGATCTCCAGGTCCGCCCACCATGCGTCCTCACAAAACAGTTCATAGGTGCGCGATTCCAGGCACACCGCCCGCGCGCCACTGTCCGCCACCTCGCCAACCAGCTCGCGCAGCCGCGCCTCGCCAAGCCCGTCCCGCATCCACAGAAACGGGAGCAGGTAGTTGTCCTCCCCGTCCGAAAGCACATCCCTCAGCCGCTCGTCCATCGTGCTACTCCTTTACGGACCCAATCGTCAAGCCCGTCACAAAATACCGCTGCAAGAAAGGATAAACCAACAGGATCGGCACCGTCGCAAAGATGATCTGCGCCGACTGGAATGAGCGCGACGACAGTTGCTTGATCTTCAGCAGGTCCGTGGATGTGAACATCGTGGCGTCTACGCTCTTGAGCATTTGGCGCAACAGCGTCTGCAGCGGCCACCTGTCGCGGCTGCTCATGTAGATCATGCCGCCAAACCACTCGTTCCAGTGGTTCACCATGGAAAACAGCGTGATCGTGGCAATGGACGCCATCGCCAGCGGCAACATGATCCGGATCAGGATGGTGAACTCGCTCGCGCCGTCGATGGAGGCCGACTCTGACAAGCTCTTGCTCAGCCCGCGGAAAAAATTCATCATCATGATCACGTAGAATGTGGGCACACAGCCCGGCAGGATCAGCACCAGCAGGTTGTCCAGCAACCCCAGTTGCTTGACCAACAGGAACGTGGGGATCAGGCCGCCGGAGATCAGCATCGGCAACGTGAAAAACCATATCAGTACATTTCGACCCTTGAGCTCATTTTCCTCCTTGGACAGCGGATAGGCTGCGAGCACCACCATCAACAGGTTCACCGCCGTGCCCGCAACCGTCCGGATCACGGAGATGAGAAACGAGTTGAGGAAGATGCCATTGCTGAACACCATCTGATAGGCGGAAATGTTGAACCCGAGCGGCCAGAACTTCACCAGGTTCGCGCCTGCGGACGCGCTGTCGGACAGCGAAACCGCCAGCACATGCAGCAGCGGCAGCAGGCAGACCAGGGCGAGCAGCGCCATCAAAAAGGTGTTGAACACCGAAAAGATGCGCGTACCGCGTGTTTGAAGCGTCTTCTGCATGAATCAGCACCCCTTTCTCAAAAGATTCGGTAATTGAACTTGCGCGTGGCAAAGACATTGGTGCTCACCAGCAGCACTGCGCCGATCAGCGATTTGAACAGGCCCATGGCGGTGGAAAGCGAGTATTGGGCATCGATCAGGCCCTGGCGGTAGATGAACGTGTCCAGGATGTCCGCGGTCTCGTACACTGCAGGATTGTACATCACAAAGATCTGGTCGAAGCCCGCGTTCATGATCCCGCCCAGCGCCAGCGTAGCCATCATGATGATCGTGACCGCGATGCCCGGCAGTGTCACATGCCAGGTTTGGCGCAACCTGCCCGCGCCGTCGATGGTTGCGGCTTCATACAGTTCCGGATTGATGGACGTGATCGCCGCCAAATAGATGATCGCGCCATAGCCGAACTCCTTCCAAACCTCCAGCGTCACCATCGTGGGTTGGAACCAGGCGGCATTCCCGAGGAAAAAAGTCGGCGTACCGCCGAAAAGCTGGATCAGCTGATTGACCATGCCCTTGGTGGACAGCATGTCCGTAAACACACCGCCAATGATGACCCAGGACAGGAAATGCGGAAAATAGGTGATCGTCTGCACCGTGCGCTTGAAGGTTTGCATCCGCACCTCGTTCAGCATCAGCGCGAACAACACCGAGCAGGCTTGCGTGAAGATCATCTTGCCCAGCGCGATGGTCACCGTGTTGCGTACAATGTTTCCGAAATCCGGTAGGCTCATGGCCGTTCGGAACCACTTCAGCCCCACGAACTCGCTGCCCCAAAACCCCAGCGCCGGGTTGTAGTTCTCAAAGGCGATGATCAGCCCGTACAGCGGTATGTAGCTGAACACCACCACGAAAGCTGCGGGGATCAGCAGCATCAGATAGCACTGCCAGGTGCGCTCAAAATGGAACGATCGCAAAAAGCCCTTGTCCGGCTTCACGCGCGCGGGTGCTGATGTCATGAATCATTCATCCTTTCCGGAAATGCTGTCGTTTCTGCCCCAGCCCATCCCAACCTGAGCGCAGCGAAGGACCTCACCCACCCGCAGGCGGACGGCCCTTGGGGTTTTTCCGCTCTCGCGGGGGAGGTCCTTCGCTGACGCTCAGGATGACATCGTGTGGCAGGGCAAACGCTTCGCAGTTATTTTGTGCTCGCGTACCACTCGTTCACTTCCGCCGTGATCTGATCGCCGCCATTGGCGTTCCAATCGGACACGAACTGGTCAAACGAATCGATCGGCTGGGTGCCCATGATGATCTTGGTGAAATTTTCCAGCTGCAGCTTGTTCAGATACGCCTTCTTCTCGATCATGGTCGGCGTGTCGCTGGCGGAGAACTTGTTGACCTTAAAGTCCAGACCATTCCAAATGTCATAGATTGTGGAGAATGTGGTCAGCATGTTCGGATTGGAATCGTACCAGCCGGTCCAGGTGTTCATGGCCTCAGAGGTCAAAAGGCTGGTGTCCATCCCGGCCTTTACCGCCGCCGACAGTGACGCGTAGTCCGCGTTCGCGGGGCTGCACAGCCGCCCATACAAGCCGATGGTCAGGTTGCCGTGGCTGTAGAAATCGTTCAGGAAGCCCGGACCCTCGACGGCCTTGTCATAGTTAAACTTCCAAAGCAGCTTCGGCTCGGCGACGTTGGGGTAGTTCTCCTTCACTTCCGCGATGTTGTACGCCTCCTGCACAGGCGTCACCGGATACTTCCACTCGTAGCCGCGCTCTTGCAGCGTGGCGCGCAGTTTCTCGTCGTTCCGGTAATAGCTGTCCCAGTACAGGTTCAGCGCGCGCACGGCGGCGCCGGGATTCTCGCAGGAGGTGGTGACCGCCCTGAGGTCGGTGTACCAGGCATTCTTCATGACGCTGGAAGTGCCGTCCGGGCCGGTCAGGAACGGCACTGCGGACATCTCGGAGCCGGGCACATTCGCCCAGGCGTTGTTGAAGTTGCCCCCGATGGAGTGCCAGTAACCATAGTAAAACAGCCAGTCGCCGCTGGAGCAAGCCTGGTCCTTCTGGTTGCCGTCCACGACAACGAATTCAGGATTGATGTAGCCCTTCTGATACCATTCGGCCATGCGGGCCAGAGCGGCCTTCATCTCGGGCTGGATGGAACTGTAGACGAGTGTGCCGTCCTCCTTCTCCTGCCACATGTCCATGTAGGCGTTGAATGCGGACATCACTGTGGTGAATCCGTTGCTCTGGTCCATCAGGTCGTTGCCGATGATCATGGGATAGTGGCCCGGATTCTTCGCAATATACGCATCGAAGATTTTTTCCAGCTCTTCCAGCGTGGTGGGCATTTCCATGCCCAGGTCGGCCAGCAGGTCGGTGCGGATAAAGTTGACCGTCCACCAGGCAAGCGTGTCCGACATCTGCGGGAACGCATAGGCGTTTCCGCCGGAGGTGACGGGCGACCAATAGGCGCCGCCGGTCTGCTCCATGACGTCCTCGACCGCCCACTTTACCAGGGGCGAACCGTACTCCTCGATCAGCTCGTCCATCTTCACGATCTTGCCTGCGTCCACATACTTGCTCAGCTGCGCGACAGTGGGCGCAATGACGTCCGGCAGGTCGTCGCTGGCAAACGCCAGGTCCAGCTTCTGGCTGTTGGTCTCCGCGTCGCCCGCGGTCCAGGCCAGTTCCCATTTGATGCCCAGGTTTTCTTCGCACCAGCGGGTGAAGCCATTGTTGTCCGCGCTGTCGCCCTCCTGGAACACATTGTTGGTCGTCACGACCGCGTGTGTGGTCAGCGTAATGGGCGGGTCGAATTTCTGAAAGTAGTCAGGTGTCTCCGCCATGGTGGCGACGGGCGCGCACAGGCTCATGGCCAGTGCAAATGCAAGCGCGAGGGATCCGATTCTCTTCATGCTGGGTCGTCCCCTTTCCGTTCGTGCCGTAACTGCGGCGCGCCGCGCGCCGCGCTGCTTTCATTGTAGTGGAGCATTGCTGTACCTGTCTTGACGGAATCGCAGGTGTTACTTGCACTATTCGCAGGATTGTCACGCGTATTGCCGTGGACTGACGCCGATGCGCTTTTTGAACGTGCGGCTGAAGTGCGCCAGGTTGTCATAACCCACCGCCACAGCCACGTCCTGAACCCGCTCCCCCGCCACAAGCAGCCGGCAGGCGACCTCCATGCGCATGGACAGCATCAGATCCCCCAGCGACTGGCCGGTCTCTTGTTTGACCAACTGTGAAAGATAGCTCGGATTGTAATGCAGCGCAGCCGCCACATCATTCACGCTCAAGCCCACGCCCATCTGCGCCGCGATCAGGCCTCGCACACCCTCCACGGTCCGGGCGCGCTGGCTAAGCCGCCGCTCGCGCAGAAGGCTCAGATAACCGTGCGCGGCCCTTGCGCAGATGCCCTTGAGCGCGTCCGCATTCGCGTTCATGGCCGCGGGCGAAAACAAGTCCGCCGCCACGCGCTCTAGCTCCGAAACCGACAGCCCGCGCCCAATGGCGTCGCACATCAGCGCGCCAATCAACTCCGTTACAATTAACCGCCCCAGCTCTCGCCCCTGTGCGTCCGCGCGCCGCATTCGGTCCGTTGCGCGCTGAATCCAGGCCAGCAGCGCATCCTGATCCATTGCCGCGGCCGCGACGGCCAACGCCTCGCCAGGGTTAGGCATGACGCGCTCCGTTTCATGGTCCTCCACGATCAAGATCTGACCCTCGTCCAGCAGGCGGTCGCGATCCATCGCCGTGCGCAGCGCCACAAACGAATCATGCAGCCGTGACGCGGGCAGCGCCACACCCATACAGATCGAGACGAGCCGCCCTAAGCTCTTCTGGGCGGCGATCTGGAACGCATCCAGCCGGTTCCGGCAGCGCGCGTAGAGCGATTGCGCTTGTTGCACGTCTGCGGAAAGCAGCGCGATGATCAACTGCCTCCGGCGCGCCGGTACGGCGCATATTTGATCATACCCCTCGAAAATGCGCGCCGCCAGTGTCTGCAGGCCTACGATCAGCGCCGGTTCATCCGCCCCTCCGCCAACATCCACGAGCACCAGAAATCCGTGTGCTGACGCGGTAAGCGCCAGCCCCACTTGGGCCATCTCGTCCGAATCCGCGTCCGGCGACAACTCGCCCGCCACAATCCAACTGTAAGCGCAGCGCGTCCGCATCATCTCATCCATGGATGCCATCCGCGCGCGAGCCTCGTTCAGCAGGTGGCGCTGCGACAGTTCCGCCTGCAGCTCCGAGAGCGCGCCCTCCACGGTCTGCTGCAGGTCCTCATACCGCACCGGCTTGACCAGATACTGATAAACACCCATCTCGACAGCCCGACGCGCATACTCAAACGACTGGAACCCCGAGAGGAAAACCACGCGGCACAGCGGCCAGTTCGCTCGCACGGCCTCACAAAGCATCAGGCCATCCATGTCCGGCATGGAGATGTCGGTGACCAGCACGTCGATGCGAAAGCGGTTCATCAAGTCCAGTGCCTCGCGGGCGCTTCCCGCGCGATGCACGTTCGCAAAGCCAGACTCTTCCCAATCCACATTGCCGAAGAGCCCGTCCAGAATCACCTGTTCGTCGTCCACCAGCAGCAGACTATACATCGCTTCTCATCCTCCCCTCATCACCCGACGGCCTGAACTCGACGCGCACCGTCAGCCCATGCGGCTCACTGGCTTCCACTTTGAGCTTCGTGCCCTCGCCATACATCATCCGGAACCGCGCCGCCACATTCTGCAGCCCGTGCGCATTGGATTCGTCCAGCGCGGCCGCGTCAATGGCCGCCTGCATCGCCTGCAGTTGCTCCTCAGGCACGCCCGATCCATTGTCCGATACCGACAGCGTGACCCGCTCGCCCTCGGAATTCGCCCCGATTGTGATCACGGCCATGCCGCGCACCGTTTTCATGCCGTGGGTCATAAAATTCTCCACGATCGTCAGCAGCGCCAGATTCGGTATCAGCGCCATCTTTAGCGCATCATCCACATGCTCATCAAGCCGCAGTCGGTCCGAAAACCGCATGTTCTGGATCTTGACCAGCAGCCGCACGTGCTCGATCTCCTGGTAGAGCGGCACTTCGCCACTCTCTGCCCTGGATGTGATCTGGAAATACTGGCCCAAATAGATGGCCAGATCCGCGGCTGCTTCCAACTCCTCGCTCTTGATCAGCGTGTACAGCGTGAACAGGCAGTTGTACAGAAAGTGCGGGTTGATCTGTACGCGCAAAAACCGCAGCTGCGCCTGTGTGAGCTGAATCTGGTGCAGATAGCGCTCCTGGATCAGCCCGTCCAATTGCTCCACCATGTGATTGAACGCGGCTGCGACCTCGCCCAGCTCATTCTTTTGACCGGCATCGGCGCGCGCGGAAAAATCGCCCGCCTCCACCTGCTTCATCGCCGCCTGGATATGGTCCACCGGCTCTGTGACCTGGCGGTATGAGATGATCATGTACAGCACACTCGCCAGCAGAAACGCGACGATGATCGCCACGCCCCATCGCTGCGTCGTCTGAATGGGCTGGATTATCGCCTGCTCATCGATCAGAATGCCCACCGCGCAATGCGAATCGGCCAGCCGCACAGCCAGCGCCCGATAGGCGTGTCCGCCCGCCCGCCAAGGAAGCTCCGCTGCGCTCGCGCCATCCAGCGCCTTCATCACGGCCGACTGCAGCGCGCCATCCGACAGCGACGCTTCATCCCGCGCAAAGCCATTGCCCTCTGCGTCCATCAGGAAGAGATTGGAAACTTCCTTGGCCTCGTCCATGTTCGACAGGCCCGAAAGCGCGTCCCTGCCGTCAATTTCGATGATGAAGATGCCGTTGGACTGGCGCTCGTGTATGTAGCCGCGCACAACCGACAGACAGCGCACCGATGGGTTCGATACGGATGGACGGATGCCCCAATCACCCCACTGCGCAAACTGTGAGCGATATGCCCCAAACGCCGGGTTCGCCGAGGCGCGTGAGATCCCGCCGCGCGAAGACAACAGCCAGCCTTGCTTGGGCAGGTACAGCGTCACATTGCTTTTGAGAATGCGCTGATTCACATAGGCGCGCAACCTGGATTGGAATTGCACATAGGCGTAAAGGTCCTCATTGCCGGTCTCCTGGATGCACATGGCGTTCAAATTGTCGTCCACCGACAGCGACGACGTCAACATCTCCAGATCTTTCAAGCGGTCGCTAAACTGGCCCGCGGTCAGTTGCAATGTGCTGGTATAGGTATATCCGATCTTCTCGCGCGTAACCTGAACGCTGAGCGCGCTGATGAAAAAGCTGATCAGCAGCAACGGAACGGCCAGCATCATGAATGCCTTCAGCAGCGTCCGGCCGATTCGCGAATGAAACCAGGATCGCAAAAATGAGCCCACTCAGCATCACCCCTTGCGCCTTTCATGATACCATACGCGGCCGCGTCCGCGCAATGCCGCCATTTTTTCAGGGACTGCATTCCCATCTTGCCGACTCAGCCAACATTTGGTATGATGATGTTGGCGATTTCCATTGCAGAGGAGCGCGGCACAGCATGGGCATGGTGACAGACATCCAGCGGTTCAGTCTGAACGACGGACCGGGCATTCGCACGACGGTGTTTTTCAAGGGCTGCAACGCGCGTTGCAGTTGGTGCCACAACCCGGAAACCCTGCGCTTGGAACCGGAACTGCTGATCTCCAAGGAACTGTGCATCGGCTGCGGCGCTTGCGTGGGTTTCGACAGGGATAAGATGGCACTGGGCCTTCCGCCCACGCGCGACCGGCTCTCGCACGCATGCGCAGACGGTTGCTTTTCCGGCGCGCTGACCCTGTGCGGGCGCGCGGCCAGCGTCGAGGACGTGATGCGGGAGGTGCGCGCTGATCGGGACTACTATCAAACGTCCTCAGGCGGCGTGACGCTGTCCGGCGGGGAAGCGATGATGCAGCCGGCATTTGCGATGGCGCTGCTCCAAGCGTGCATGGACGAGCAGATCCAGACGGCCATCGAAACCAACCTGGCCTACGACTGGCCCGCATTGGAAGTCGCGCTTCCGCTGCTGAACCTGGTCATGGCGGACATCAAGCTGATCGATCCCGCCAAGCACAGGCAGTATGTCGGCATCGGCAATGAGCAGATTCTGCAGAACGCAAAGCGCTTGGCGGCGAGCGGCAGCGCCTACATCATCCGCACCCCCATCATTCCCGGCGTCAACGACACCATGGCGGAAATCAGCGCCATCGCGGCGCATGTGGCCGCGATGGGCGGATGTCTGATGTACTATGAGTTGTTAAACTATAACCCCCTGGGCGGCAGCAAATATGAACGGCTGTCCCTGGAGGACGCGCACAAAGGCGCTGTTCCGCTGCGGCAAGAGGCCATGGAGCAGTTGGCGGACGCGGCACGCGCACAGGGCATACCGGTCAGGATCGGATAGGAGGGATCGCCATGAGAAATCGCATCAACCAACTGCAGCCGGATAGTTGCGTGGGTTATCGCGACCGTGTTCGCGTGCTGCGCGAACGCAAGGTTCAAGACACCCAGGACAAAAAGGGCTATCGCCCGTTCACGGATGGCGACGACTACGGCGCGATCATGCCGCCCGAGGACTTTCATTTTGAGCCGTATGTGAACCACCGCAACGGTTCCTGGTATGGCTATGACGGCTGGAGCAAAAACTTTTATCGGCTCATGGCGGAGCACCCGGTGTTTATTGACCCGTGCGACGCGTTTCCCAACCGCTGGATGAACTGCATGGCCTGGCTCAAAGGCCCCGCCGGATTCAATCCGGATTGCCCTTACGACCACCTCAAAGCCGAGCAAGCGCTGTATGGCATTGTGCCGGGCATCGGCGCGGACGCGCATTTCGGCGGCGACTACGCCATCGGACTCGCGCTGGGCTGGGGCGGATTGCTCA
>JAVBTW010000144.1:0-8111 GCA_031555975.1 Eubacteriales bacterium | reverse complement strand
GGTCTTGCCGGTGCCGCTCAGGCCGAAGAACAGCGCGGTGTTTTCGCCGTTCATGTCGGTGTTGGCGGAGCAGTGCATGGAGGAGATACCCTTGAGCGGCAGGTAGTAGTTCATCATGGAGAAGATGCCCTTCTTCATTTCACCGCCGTACCAGGTGTTGATGATGACGGATTCGCGCTCGGTGATGTTGAACACGACTGCGGTCTCGGAGTTGAGGCCGAGCTCCTTGTAGTTGCTGGCCTTCGCCTTGGAGGCGTTGTAGACGACGAAGTCCGGCTCACAGGTCTGCAGCTCTTCTTCGGTGGGCTTGATGAACATGTTGGTGACGAAGTGCGCCTGCCATGCGACTTCAACGATGAAGCGGATGGCCATGCGGGTGTCCTTGTTCGTGCCGCAGAAGGCGTCTACAACAAACAGATCCTTGCCAGACAGCTCGTCGACGGCGATCTTCTTGAGGGTTTTCCACGCTTCTGGGGTCACGGGCTTGTTATCGTTCTTGTACGCGTCCGAGGTCCACCACACGGTGTCCTTGGTGGTGTCGTCCATGACGATGAACTTGTCCTTGGGCGAGCGGCCGGTGTAGATGCCGGTCATGACGTTGACGGCGCCCAGCTCTGTGACCTGACCTTTTTCGAAGCCCTGAAGCTCCGGCTTGGTCTCTTCCGTGAACAGCGTTTCGTAGGAAGGGTTGTGTACGATCGACTTGGTCCCGGTGATCCCATACTGATTCAACTTGATCTCTGCCATCTTCTCCGCTACCTCTTTTTCTGAAAACTCTGTTGCTGGGCATGCAACGCAGTGCCCGCGCAAATGTGGCATCTCTATCGATATGATAGCAGTATAATTGTAAAACAACCTTTGTTAAAAAACAAGCAACTTAATGCAGCCCGAGAAAATTTCTACAAAAGATGGAGAGAATGTGGTGATTTTGCCATAATTCGGCGTCAAGCCGCTTCGGAAATGCAGCCGGAGATTCAAATGCGGGGGGCAGCCGAAGGACAGCCCCGCGTGAGCGGCGCCTTCGCCCACGCGCCGTTGACAACCCGCACTGGCTGCGCTATACTCAGGCCGAGGTGAACACACATGACACCAACAAACAGACTGCCGCTGTTTTGCGTCACAGGCGCCAGCGGGGTGGGGAAGAGCACCATCTGCGAGCGGCTTTTTCAGCGCGAGCGGCGCTATATCGTGCTGGAGAGCGACATCCTGTGGTCGGACCATTTCAACACCCCCGGGGACAACTATCGCCAATACCGCGAGATGTGGCTGCGGATGTGCGCGAACGTGTCGCAGATCGGACTGCCGGTGGTGCTGTGCGGCTGCGTGACGCCGGAGCAATTCGACGTGTGCGCGCACCGGGCGCTGGTGTCGGACATCCATTATCTGTCCATCGTCTGTGATCCGGCGACACTGGAACACCGGATGCGCGACGGGCGCTCAATCACAGATCCGGGCCATTTGGGCAGCTCGATCCAGTTCAACAACTGGCTGATGGAAAACGGTCCGAAGCAGGGGATCGCGCTTGTGGACAATACCGACGGCGACGTGGAGGCAGCCGCGCAGGCCGTCGATGCGTGGATCTTAGCGCGGTTGTAGGCGGGGCAGCATTGGGCGGTGCTCACCCCGCCCATACCGCATTGCTCATTGAAATCCTATGTCACCACCCAATACCGCCGGATCCGGGTCGACTCACCGTCGCGAATCACATCGAACACGCCCTCCAGCTCGCCGCCGTTCTTTTCGATGATCCTTGCGCTTCCGATGTTGTTATCGTTGCAGGTGATCAGTGCGCGCTTGATGCCCAGCGCCTTGGCCGCCGGCAGCGCCAGCCGGAGTTGCCGCTCGCCGTATCCCTGCCGCCACTTGCTGGGCTTGATGCCGTAGCCGATGTGGCCGCCCATCTGGCGCAGCTCCTCGCTCAGGCAGTGGCGGATGCGCACCATGCCGACCACTTCTTCGCCGTCCATCAGCCACAGTAGGGTGCAGGGCACATAACCCTCGGGCAGGTTCTTGCCCTGAGCATGGTCGCGGCAATCTTGCAACAGCGTGTCCTTCCAGGTCTCATAGGTATCCGGATCGCTGCAGCTGAAGTTTCGCTGCCCGGTGGCCTTCATCTCCAAGCAAAACTGATGGTAGCTGTCCATGTACGCGGCGCAGGGTTCGACCAATCGCAGATCCTTCACTTGAGTTTCCTCCCCACATACTGAAAGTGCTCGGTGAAGCACAGCAGGTTTTCGCGCTCGCACAGCTTTTCCGACAGGTCTACCCAGGCGTCGTAGATCTCCTTGGGCTGCTGCATGAGCATTGGCTCGCAGGGCGCCATCACGCCCTCGCTGCCGAACAGGTGCAGCTTTTGAAGCTTGAACTTCGCCATGAAGGGCAACACGTCCTGCTGTCGGATGAAGTAGGCGTGGGTGAATGCGAGGCCCGCGTAGGGCCGGTCGAAGATCACATCGTCCCATTGGTGCTGGATCGTCGGGTCCAGGACCGATTCCGGTGCGTCCTTCATGGCGTAGATCGGGCCTGCGAAGCTGGAGATAAACGCCACGTGCAGCGTTCCGCCGGGCTTCAGCACCCGCAGCGCCTCGCGCACGGCCTGCATGCGGTCCTTTTCCTCGGTCAGGTGATACAGTGGACCCATCAGCAGCACGTGGTCGAATGTGGCGTCTTTGAACTGACCCAAGTCCAGCGCGTTGGCCTGCACGGCCTCGAGCGGCAAACCCAGCTGCGCGGCCTTGTCGATGGCAAAGGCGACGTTGCCTTTGGACAGGTCTGCCAGCGTCACATCGCAGCCGCGCGCCGCCAGCCACATTGAGTACCGGCCCGGCCCGCCGCCGATGTCCAGCACGCGCTGGCCGGACTCAATGTACCGCGCCATGAATCGGGTGTTCAGCGCGAACTCCACCGGGTGGCGCTCAAGCCGTGCCCATTCGTCTTCATAGCACCCATCGTAATACGCGCGCACGATCTCTATGCCCTCCATGTCAGTCAACCTCCTTGTGTGTGATGTGTATAAAAACAGCCGGGCGCCGATCTTTCCTGCGATCGCGCCCGGCTGGTGTATCTGTGCGGTGTGGCGTTATTGTATGCCCCCGCCCGATCCGGCAGCGTACGCGAACAGGCCGTTCCAATCCAAATTGGACGGCTGACCGTTACCGGAATGGCGCCGGGTTTGACGGAAGAGTTGCATGGCGACCTCCCCTTGCTGACTGTTGCTGCATAGCGTAACACATGCGGCGGACGCTGTCAAGAATCTGTGTTGTTAAGAGTGCGTTGGGTGCGACTGTGCGCTCACAAGACTTGGCTCGACGCAGGAAGGATAAGCGGCATGCGACAATTCGATGATATGTACTGCGCTTTGATGGTCATGCTGAGCGCCAGCGAAGGACCGCCTCAGCGTGAGTGGTCGCAGTTGCCGTGGGAACGTCGCCGTGGGCGGGGGGTGAATGAGAGAGAAATGGGCTTGCGCAATGCAGCATAACAAGGTATAATGGTTCATCGTCATATGGCCGTCTCCGATCCTGCAGACCTACAGCGCAGTGCGCCATGGGCCGCGGGACGACAGGGTGCGCGGGGAAACGCGCGCGCCTTCCATTGTGAAAAGGGGAAGGGGCTTTGTTGTTGTGCTTTCATAACGCCTGCAATCAAGCGCCACCCCCCGCCCGCACTGGGTGATCGAGGGTGGCGTTTGTGGTGAAAAACGGTCGGAAAGAGGTACATCCATCATGAAGAAGCTGTTTTCCCTGTTGCTGGTCCTGACACTGTCGCTGTCCTTTTTTGCCTGCGCGCTGGCCGAGGCCGCAGCGCCCGCGCCCACCGAAGTTGCGTGGACGCTGACCATCGTCACCGCCGCGGGCGAAGTGGCGTACACCCATGTCGAGGCCGCCGCGCTGCAACCGGTGACCCTGCAAGCCACCACGCGCAACAAGAACGGTGAGGAAAAGACCGCCAGCTATGTGGGCGTGAAGCTGTCAGACGTGCTGGCGTTTGCTGGCGTTGAGGCGTTCACCAGCCTGACCGTGGCAGCGGCTGACGGATTTGAGTCCGAGATCGGTCAGGCGCTGGCGATGAACGAGGACACCATTGTGGCCTGGGAAAAGGACGGCGAAGCCCTGACCGGCGACCAGCCGCTGCAGTTGGTGCCGAAGGCGGGCACGGGCAACCAGTTTGTGAAACAGTTTGCGAAGGTTACCGTGAACGAGTAAGGGGCCTGAGGGGGTCCCCCCTCGCAGATGACAATCGGATCGGAGGCATCCCTTATGAAAACGTGCATCCTGGCCCTGGCCCTGTGTCTGCTGCTGGTCGCGCCGCTGGCGCTGGCGGCGTCCATCCCCGACGGCGCCTATCCCGGGACGACGAAGGGCTACGGCGGCGAGCTGACCGTGAACGTGACCTTCAAAGGCGGCAGGATCGCATCCGTCGAGGTCACCGGCGAATCGGAGACCCCGGAATACGGCGGCCGCGCCGTTGCGGACCTGCCCGCCATCATCGCGGAAAACAATTCGCTGGGCGTGGATGCAGTCACGGGCGCGACCATCTCCTCTCGCGCCATCTTCCGCGCGGTCGCGGACGCCATCCGAAAAGCGGGCGGCGACCCGAAGGCCTATGGCTACACCTCGGACGAGGAGATCCAGTCCCAGGATGTGGTCACGATCACCGGGCTGCCGGACGGCGCGGCGGCATCCTATACCGGCGCGCAACTGATGGCGATGGAACCGGTGACGGTCAGCGCCACGTCCGTCAACGCGTCGGGCAAGTCAACGGACATGACCGCGACGGGCGTGAAGCTGGACGCGGTGCTGCGCTCGCTGGGCACGGCCCAGGCCGACTATGAGGCCATCGTGCTGACCGCCACGGATGGCTATTCCATCGAAGTGCCCAAGTCCGTCTTGGCGCAGCGGGACATCATCATCGCCTGGGATGTGGACGGCCAGCCCCAGAGTCCGCGCACCATCGTGCCGGAGGAGCGCGCCATGTACTGGGTCAAGTTCCTGGGCAGCGTGGAGCTGAAGGCCGCCGTGGAGGACGTGCAGACGGACGTCCTCTACACGATGGAATCCGCCATCGCCACACTTAAGGATCAGGCGGAGGACTACAAATACTACGACAGCATGGACAAGGCGGTACCGGTGTCCGCTCTGTTTGACGCGCTGTCCATGCCGAAATCGCAGGATGTGGAGCTGTCCTCCACGGACGAATGGGGCAAGCGGGACAAGTATGACACCGTTTGTGACCAGTATCTCAAGTACACGGGTGCGGACGCGCCGCTGTTCATCGGGCCGCAGTTGCCGGAGGGGATGCGCCTGAAGGAGACCGTGCTGATGAAGGCCGGAAACGCGGCGATTCTGAGTTGCGCCATGGCCGGTAAAAAGCTGGGCGTTTTGCCGGACGGGCTGTTCTTGGACAAGGTGTTCCAACTGGCGGGCATGAAGCAGGCCAAGGCGTACCGGTTCACGGGCGCGGTGGACGGGCTGTTCCCGGAATTGGTGATCGACGCTGCGGACATCGCTGCGGGTTATCTGTATTTGGAGCAGGATGGCAGCGTCACCGCGTGTTTCCCAGCGCAGGGCAAGAACGCGGCCGTAACCGGTCTGAGCGCGATTCAGGCGGTGGAGTGAGCCCATGTTTCAAAAGTTCTTGGGCCAGTTCTCGCTGTTCAATCTGATGCTGATCGCGCTGCTGGCGGCGCTGGGGATCGCGGTGAAATCGGTCATCGTGCCGCTGGTGCACCTGGTGACCGGTCCGCTGTACATCCCCGGCGGCGTGGTGGCGGGCGGCATCTACATGTTGTTTTTGGTGCTGGCTGCGGCGCTGACGCGGGCCGCGTTTGCGGGCGCGCTGTGCGGGCTGGTGCAGGGCCTGATCGTGCTGGTGCTGGGCATGGGCGGCAGCCACGGCGCGCTGAGCATCGTGAGCTACACGCTGACTGGACTGGCGGTAGACCTGGTGATGTTGATCCTCAGAAGGGACATGGGCGGTTTGCTCAGCTGCTTTTTCGCGGGCATGGCGGCCAATCTGAGCGGCACACTGGTGGTGAACGCCGCGTTCTTTGAGATGCCGCCGGTGCCGCTGGTGCTGAGCCTGGCCGCGGGCGCGCTGTCGGGCGGGTTTGGCGGACTCATCGCGCATTCGCTGGCGAATCAACTGAGAAAGCTGAAGGTGATCAAGTGATTGGGCGCGGATTGGGCCTCGGTGGTTTGCTGGTGGCCGTTCTATTGCTGGGCGGTTGGTTTTCCGGGCCTGCATCGCCGCTGGGCGATGGTTTTGTACCCGCGCTGATCGTGGAGGGCGATGTCGAACAGGTCGTTCGGCTGGACCGGGCATCCGCGGAGGCGATGGAGTGGGGGAGCGTCGAAACCGATGGGCGCACATTGCCCGCGCTCCCTCTTCAGGACATCGTCAAGCTGGCCGCGCCTCGCGCGCAAGGCTACCGGTTGCTGCTGGTGGGGTCCGACGGGCTGAGTTCCGTGATCGACGGCGCGGACCTGACGGGCGCGAATGTGGCTTTTTCCGCTGCGTACGGCTGGGAATGCGTCAACCTGAACCATCCGATCTCCAGCCGGATCAAGATGCTGGCAAAGATCGTGGTGATCACCGCGGACGGCGAGACCGACCCGTCTGCGACCCTCATTGCGGACGCGGACGGGAGCCGTCCGGTGACCGCGGGCCGGATGGCGCTCTTGGCGCGCGAACAGCTGCGCGCATTCGAGGGGCGCTCCGAGATCAACGGCAACTACGTCGAGGTCTACACGCCCCATGAGCGCGTCGCGCTGTCGGACCTGATGCGGTTCAAGTCGTGGGTGTGCGCCATCGGGCGCGATGGCGAGCTGATGTACGACCGCGATGCCGCGGGCGGTGCGCTGGAACTGCAAGGCAACGCGCTGGCTTATCAGCCCGAGCGCGGCGACCCGCTGCGGGACGTGGCCGGGGTTTTGGCCGATGCGCCGAAATACACCATTGCCGAGGCGGCGACGGACGCGATGCACTTTTTGTCGTCCGGTGAGCGGGTGCTCTTGATCGAACTGGACGGCTGGGGCTGGGAGATGATGGCCGCGCGCCCCGGCGCGATGCCCTTTCTGGAATCGATGCGGCCGCAGGCCGTGCTGGCCGCCTATCCGCCGATTTCGCCGGTGGGCCTGGCGACGATCCTGACGGGTGCGCTGCCCAACGAGCATGGGATCCATGACCGGGTGGGCAAACAGTTGTCGGCGCCGGACCTGTTCGAAAAGGCTGCGGCACTGGGCGTTCGGTGCGCCTATGTGGAGGGTGACGGCGCGCTGATCAAAACGAGCATCGCGCCGGTGCTGTCGCCGGACCTGAACGGCGAAAACGGCACCGACGACGAAGTGCTGGATCACGCGTTGGCACATCTGGATGCGGGTCTGTTGGTGGTCCATTTTCACGGCATCGACGATGTGGCCACCACTTTTGGCCCGGAATCTGCGGAAACCACGGCGCGCATGGCGCTTCTGGACGGCTATGTGAAACGGCTCGCCGACGCCTGGGACGGTCGCGTGATCGTGACCGCGGACCATGGGCTGCACAGCCAGAACGTGGAAGGGGACGACCGGAAGGGTGCGCATGGCATTGCATGTGCCGAGGACATGCTGGTGCCGTATGGGATCAGGTGACGAAGGGTTCCCCGCCCCAGTGACAAGGAGGCTCACCCTATGAAAAACCAAACCCGGATCATCATTGCCGTCTGCGTCGCACTGCTGCTGGTGGTGGGCGTATTCGCCTACCTCAACCAGGGCAATGTGGCTGAAAAGCGGGCCATTCAGGCATCCGGCAGCTTCAGCATCATCGCGGGCGGCCAGACCTATGCCTGCGACATGGACACCGTCAAGTCCCTGAATCCCCAGCCCATCCGGGCCAACTACAAAAAGAGCGGCAAGGCCCCGGTGGAAAAGACCTACACCGGCGTCGCGCTGAAGGCCATCCTTGACCGGCTGCAGATCGACTATGGCGCGGCCAAGTCCGCGGCCTTCACCGCCGTGGACGGCTATGCCTCCGCGCTGCCCATCGCCGACGCGCTGAACGAGCAGAGCTGCTTCATCACCGTCGAAGAGGACGGCCAACCCCTCGGCACCCGCGAATCCGGCGGCAGCGGC
>JAVBTW010000198.1:0-4519 GCA_031555975.1 Eubacteriales bacterium | reverse complement strand
ACTATCTGCTCCGGGTCGTGGAATAATCCGAATCATCCCCACCGCCCACCTTCCGTCGCCGTGATCCGGGAGTGGCACGGGACGCATAGGCTCATGAGGTTCTCAAGGTCATACATTCCACCCTTGGACACCGGCTGGATGTGATGGACTTCCTCGCGGCTGTCGTTTGGCCGTGGCGCTCGCACATCTCGCACAGCGGATTGTGCGCCAGCTTGACTCGCCGGACGCGCTGCCAGCCCGCGCCATAGCGCCGCTCCGGGCAACCGGCGCGGCTGCATGGATGCTTCGGTGCTGTCGGCATAGATCGCTCCAATAGAAAGGCCCCCGCGAATCTCTCCGCAAGGGCCTCAGTGATAAATCTCCATACTACCATAGTTCAAAGAAGCACCCTGTCAATCTATGCCCTCTTTGCGGGGAACAGCCCGGTTGATACGGTTTTCTTCTGTCCGCATGATGGCATGTGTATGGGAGCATGATGGGAACAGACTGCGCTCATCCGGATCAGATGCCAAGGACGCGTTGCACGATGAGGGAAACGACGGCCACAGCAGCCCAGCAGCACAGGCCGAGCAGGATGGGGCGGATGCCGCTTTTGAGCAGGCTCTTCAGGCTGGTGCTCAGGCCGATGGCGGCCATGGCCATGACGATCAGGAACTTGCCGAGCGAAACCAGCGCCTTGCAGACGGGTTCGGGGATGCCCAGAGAACTATGGGCGATGGCCGCCAGCACAAACAGCGCGACGAACCAGGGGAATACCTTGGCCAGATGAAACTCGCCATCGGCATTGCCACGCCGCTTTCGGGCGGTATAGAGCGCCAATGATAGCGTGATCGGGACGATCATGAGCGTGCGGGTGAGCTTGACGATGGTGGCGAACTGCAGCGCCGCGCTGCTGCCGGCGGCCTCGCTCCACGCCGTGCCGGCGGCAACGACGGACGAGGTGTCGTTGATCGCCGTGCCCGCCCACATGCCAAATCCCGTGTCCGTCATGCCCATGGCGCGGCCCAGCGCGGGGAACAGGAACACAGCTGCGATGTTGAACAGGAAGATGGTGGAGATGGAGCGCGCCACGTCCTCATCGCTCGCGCCAATGGCGGGCGCGGTGGCCGCGATGGCCGAGCCGCCGCAGATGGCCGTGCCCACGCCGATCAACGTGACGGTGTTGCCGGGCAGGCGCAGCGCGCGGCCCACGGCCCATGCAGTCAGGAACGCGGCGGCCAGCGTGAACAGCATCACCAGCAGAGACTGGCCGCCGACGCGGATGATGTTCATCAGATTCATCTCAAACCCGAGCAGCACGACCGCGGCCTGAAGCAACTTTTTCGATGTGAATTTGACGCCCTGCGCGAAGGCATGCCCGCCGATGGCGCGCGAGCGCATGCGGGGGCAGAGCGTCGCCAGCGCGATGCCGACCACGATGGCCATGATCGGGCCGCCGATGATGGGGAACCGCCTTCCGAGCAGCCACGATGGCAGCGCGACCAACAGGCACAGCATAATGCCCGGAAGGACTTCCGCGACGCGCTGGAACTTGTTTTGGGACAGTGCTTTCATATGGATAAACCCGCTCCTTTGTGACCAAGAAATCTGCGCTCTCTATCATACCATCCCGCGCGCGGAATTGCCATCGCTTTCTGCATTTTTGATCCAAGGTCCGGCTTCCTCTGTAAGAGGCTTTCCTTTGATTGTCAGTCCGCTGCGCTGCTGCGCCCGCATCTTTTCTGCCCGTCCCGCGACTCGCGCGCCCCTTTGCTTTCTCCGACAGCCGACACCCCCCTGCGACACTGCGCTTGCTTTCATCACAATTCCCAGCTATAATATTCATGAGCGACACCAGAAAGCGGGGATGAGATGAACACGATGGATTTCCTGCGCGAGGTCACGCGCACACCGGGTTTGCCCGGGCACGAGCGGGCGGCTGCCGACTTGATCGCGGCCGCGTTTGCGCCCCTGGCGGACGAGGTGACCATTGACCCTATGAACAACGTCACGGCCCGGTGCGGCCAGGGCGGACCGCGCATCATGATCTCGGCGCACTTGGACGAGATCGGGCTGGTCGTCCGCGCCATCGAGGACGACGGCGCGCTGCGCGTCACCGGCAACGGCGGCGTGGATCCGCGCATCTTGCCCGCAGCCGAGGTCACCGTCTGGACAAAGACCGGTCCCCTCACCGGCATCGTCGGCGCGAAGGCTCCGCACCTGCTGTCCGAGGCCGACCGCAAAAAGGCCGTGCAAATGACCGATGTCCATGTGGACTTGGGCATGAGCTGTGAACGGGTGAAGGCATTGGTGCGGGTGGGCGACATGGTCCAGCTGCAGGGACCGCTGACGGCGCTGGCCAACGGACGGCTCGCCTGCAAGACCATGGACGACCGCGCCAGCGTGGCCGCCATGCTGGTGGCTGCGGAAGAGCTGAACAAGCTCAGGCACGGCGCGGAGGCGCTGTTCGTGTCCACTTGTCAGGAGGAAGTGGGCCTGAAGGGCGCCAAGACCGCCGGGCACCGCCACGCGCCCGATATGGGCATCGCCATCGACGTGTGCCACGGCGCGGGCCCCGGCACCGGAAAGTGGGAGGCGCATCCGCTGGACAAGCCGGTGCTGGACCGCGGCCCGGCGCTGCACCCGGCGCTGGTCAAGCGCATCCGCGAGACCGCCAAGCGCAACGGCATCGAGCTGAACCTGGGCGTTTCGAACGGCCCCACGCACACCGACGCGGACACGCTGCACCTGGTGCGCGAAGGCGTGCCCACGGTGCTGCTGTCGGTCCCGCTGCGCTATATGCACACCACCGTGGAGACCCTGGACACCGCGGTGATTGAGCAGACCGGAAAGCTCATCGCGCTGTTCATTCGGGACATCGCCGAGGAATGGGGGGACATCGAATGGTATTAAAGGAACTGACCCAGATTCGCGGCGTGACGGGCAATGAGGGCGCGATTCGCCAGTATGTGATCGAGCGGGCGAAGGCCACGGGCGCGGAGGTGCGCGTGGACCGGATCGGCAATGTGTTCGCTGCCAAAAAGGGCAAGGCCAATCAAGACCGCCGCCATCTGCTGTTCTGCGCGCACATGGACGAGATCGGGTTGATCATCGTCGGCATCGAGGACACGGGGCTGCTGGCCTACACGCCCGTGGGCGGCATTGACGCCCGGGTCATGGTCTCTAAGCGCGTGCTGATCGGCGACGGCGCGGTGCCGGGTGTCATCGGCGCCAAGGCGATCCACCTGCAGACCCCGGAGGAGCGCCAGCGCCCGCTGAGCCACGATCAGCTGTTCATCGACATCGGCGCCAAGGACAAGGCCGACGCCGAAAAGCTGGTCAGCCCCGGCGATTACGCCTGCCCGGACAGCGACTATGTCGAGTTTGGGGACGGGTTTGTCAAGGCCAAGGCCCTGGACGACCGCGCAGGTTGTTACAACCTGCTGCGCATCCTCGAAGGCGAGTATGAAAACGACGTCACTTGCGCGTTCGTGGTCCAGGAAGAGATCGGACTGCACGGCTCCATGGTCGCGGCGCACCAGGTGCAGCCGGACTGCGCCATCGTGCTGGAGGCCACGGCAGCCAACGACGTGGGCGACGTGGAACCCCACTTCCAGGTCGCGAATCCCGGCCAGGGCGTGGCGATCTCGTTCATGGACAACGCGTCCATCGCCCACCGGGGTCTGTTTCAGGCGCTGCGGGATCTGGCCCAGGAAAAGCAAATCCCGTGGCAGGTCAAGCGCTATGTCAGCGGCGGCAACGACGCTGGCGCGCTGCAGTCCGCGGGCGGCGCGGTGCGCACCTGCGTACTGTCCGTGCCCACGCGCTACATCCATTCCCACAGCAATGTGGCCAGCCTCAACGACATCGAGGCCCAATATCAGCTCGCGAAGGCGTTCGCGGCATCAACCGGATGGAGGATGGAACCATGAAGAACACCCTGATCGAGCTACTCAGGACATACGGCGCCTCGGGCCGCGAGGACGTGGTGCGCAAGGCGATTGAGAAGATGATCCGCCCCCATGTGGACGAGGTGCGGGTGGACGCCCTGGGCAACCTCATCGCCACCAAAAAGGGCACGGGCGAGGGCCGCAAGGTCATGGTCGCCGCGCACATGGACCAGATTGGGTTCGTCGTGACGGACATCGACGAAAAGGGCTTTCTGCGCGTCACCAATGTGGGCGGCATCCGGCGGGGCAGCTCCGTCAACCGCCGCGTGGTGTTTGAGGACGGCACCTCGGGCATCCTGACCCTGGAGATGCGCGACGCCGACACGGACGACCGCAACATGACCAAGCTGTTCGTGGACATCGGCGCGACGGACCGGGCGGACGCGGAATCACATGTCCAGCGCGGCGATGTGTGTGTTTATGCGCCGGACGTGTTTGAGCTGGGCAACGCGGTCTGCGGCCCCGCGCTGGACGACCGCGCGGGCTGCGCGCTGCTGGTGGAGGCGCTGCGGCGCGTGAAGGGCAACAAGGGCGACGTGGTGGCCGTGTTCTCCGTGCAGGAGGAAGTGGGCTGCCGCGGCGCGAAGGCG
>JAVBTW010000214.1:0-8365 GCA_031555975.1 Eubacteriales bacterium | reverse complement strand
TCAGGCTCTCAGGCCGCACCCAAGAGCATGTCGGCCGGACCATGCGCCGCTGTTATGGCGTAACGCCGTCTGACTTCGTGAACACATTGCGGCTGGGTGAGGCTGCGCGGCTGCTAAAGACCAGCGAACTGGGGGTCCTCGAGATCCAATTGGAATGCGGGTTTGAGAGCGCGTCGCACTTCAATCAGCGCTTCAAGCGCGAGTTCGCGATGTCTCCGTCACAGTATCGCAAGCGCAACCGCACATTGGTAAACCCCAAGCGCGAGTGAAAGGCCCAGATAAGCGCATTGCGATAGATCCCAGTTTCAGCGCGCATACCGCTCCCTTTGTCATCCGGCGGACGGCCCTCTGCAGTCAACCGATCGTGTTGATCTTTGACGCCGCCAATGGTATACTGATGCCGACGAATGGCAAATTGATCTCTGGGGGGATGAACCGATGAAAAAATGGATCTCTCTGGCACTGATGGTGACGCTGGCCTTCGCGCTGACCGGACCGCCCGCGCTGGGTGCGCGCGGCATTGAGGCTTATACTCCGATCTTGGACATGTCCGCGGCGATGCTCAACAACCTGGACTTGTGCATGTCTCTTGTGGACGGCGCCTATGTGCCCTATGGCGGCACATTCTCTTTCCTGGACGTGACCGGCCCCAAGACTGCAAAGCGCGGATATCAGGACGCCGTGAATGGGCGAGGTGCGCATGTGACGGGCGGCGGCATTTCGCACGTGGCCACCACGCTGTACCTGGCCGTGAAACAGCTCGCACCGGACCTGTTGGTCACCGACAAGCATGTGTTTTCCAAGTTCACCGGCGGCTATGTCGCCGATAAGGACGATGCCATCGCGGTTGATTATGACGATGGGCTGGACCTACGCTTCCGAAACAATTGGGAGGACATGACCATCTACATGTGGCGCAACGACGATGAAATGTACTGTGAGATCGTGGCGGACGTGACCGGCGGCGGATCGGCAGCATTCGGCGAGGTCGATCCCCCAAGCTACGGCTATGGCGATGACGCCGGACCTGATACGCCAGACGGCGTGATGGATCGCCGGTATGCCATTCCCGCATTTGATTACAGCGCGACGCGCGCCTCTCTGAACCAGGACATGGCCACCCGCACCGGCCCCAACACCAAATACACCGAACCCGGCACCTTCCCGGAGGCGACGTCCATCCAGTTGTATTATCAAACGGAGGGCAATGGCGTCATGTGGGGCCTGGTAGAATTCGAACACAACGGCGAGCTGTACCGACTGTACACCGGCATGAAGCGCATCGACGCGTCCCGCGTGCCGACAGAAGCGGAAAACTATCGCACGATGACGTTGTGCACCGACGCGACGCCCCGCTACGGCCCCGGCAAAGCGTACGCCCTGCAGCCCGACTGGCTTCCGACAGGTGGGTCGGTGAAGGTTTACTGTCAGGAAAATGGCTACTGCATGGTGGATTACGAGGGCAGCTCGCAGACCGTGCGCGGATGGATAACGGTGGAGAGTGTCTATTAGGGTGGATATCTATGCTAGTGATGATGATAAAGGGAGCGGTGGGGCCGATCCCCACCTATCCCATTCCAGCGCCGTATCCGCTTGTTGTCAACCAGGCTGAAATTTGTGTCGCCGCCACCTCCGGATCGGACACGTATTGATCGCCCAGAAAAACCATGGGCACGAGCCGCTCCGCTTCGGGTACGGCGTATTGGTCATACAGCGCGGCGGCCTGTTCGGGATGGTCATAGGCGTTGATCTCGCGGAGGTTCAAATCGGGAAACTCCTGAAGCGCCGCCTTCATCTGTGCGCAACTGCGGCAGCCGGGCGCGTAGAGGTAGACCCACTCGCCGGACTTGATCGGGCCGTCAGCGCCCGGACCTGTGGACGGTACAGGCGCGGTTTCTTCAATCGGGTCCGCCCCCTGTAGCCAGTCGAGCAAGCGCTCATCCACGGCGGTTTGGCCGGAGAGATGGCGGTCGCCCATCACCAGCAACGGAAGCTGCGTGGACTTTTCAAGGCCCAGACGCGCGAGCTCTGCGTCCAACGCATCCCTGCCGGAATACGCGTTGCTGGTCAGAATGCGGAACTGACCGCTCAGACCGGCGGCCTTCACCCGCTCATAAAACGCGCTGGCGAATACTTGGCCCTCGTTGCAGGACGCGCAGGGATTGAAATAGAAATAGGTCACATCCACGGCTTTGTCCTCCGTCCGCGCCGCGCATGGCGAGAAGAGGGCAAAGCAGAGGATCAGCATCAGCAGGCGTCGCATGGCGATTCCTCCTCGAAATGGGTTGTACTCATAGGCATTCACCATGATACCGCACTGAACGCCCGCCGTCAACCGTCAAGATGAAAAGACGGCGCTCAACCGCCGCCATGAGTGCCATCCACGGGCGAATCGGCGAAACACATGCGGGAATTGCCACAAAATGTGTTGACATGTCCCAGCGCGTTCGGATAAAATGAAGCGCCGCGAAACGACATACAATGGGGGCATTCCACATGTTTTCGAATGGGCTGAACTACAAGCTGGGGCTGAGGACGATCAAAAGCGCCATCGCGGTGGCGCTGTGCGTGGTTGTGTCCATGTTGGTCGGCAATCGGGACGCGATTTTCTTTGCAGGCGTGGCCGTCGTCGTGTGCATGCAGCAGACTCAGCCGGAGACCGTGCGCATGGGCATCTGCCGCTTCTGTGGCACCGTGCTGGGCGGCGCGCTGGGTTATGCGCTGATCAGGCTGAGTACGCTGTTCCCAGGCTTTCAGCTGGGCGTCGATCTGATCGCCATTCCGTTGTCCACGCTGCTGGCGATCTATTTGTGCGGCGTGTTCCGCGCCGACGATGCGGTCTCCATTGCCATCATCGTCACCCTGAAACTCGCCACGGAATTTGTCGGCCACGCAGGCGCGGAAGCCGCGCTTCCATATGTGTTCGACCGCGTACTGTATACGCTCGTCGGCGTTTTGATCGCCATCGCGGTCAACAAGTTGGTGTTTCCTTATAAGCAGGACGATGCGGGCGTTCCGATGGGCTGACGCGCACAGTCCGAGTCAAGCTCACTGCGCCGCTTGAGCAAACTGGCTGTTGTACAGCTCCGCGTAAAACCCGCCCCGCTCCAGCAGCGCTTCATGCCGACCCTGCTCGACGATGTTCCCATCCTTCATACACAGGATCAGGTCCGCATTTTGGATCGTAGACAGCCGGTGCGCCACGATAAAGCTCAGCCTGCCCCGCATGAGCTTTGCGAACGCGTCCTGGATCAGCAGCTCCGTGCGGGTATCGATCGACGAGGTGGCTTCGTCCAGGATCAGCATCGGCGGCAAGCACAGCATGATGCGCGCGATGCAAAGCAATTGCTTCTGGCCCACGGACAACGCGCCGTCCTCCGTCAGTTCCGTGTCGTAGCCGTTTGGCAGACGCAGGATAAATGCGTGCGCGCGCGCAGCCGTGGCCGCTGCGATGACCTCGTCCAGTGTGGCGTCCGGCCTGCCCAGCGCGATGTTGTCCCGAACGGTACCGCGCCGGAGCCAGGTATCCTGCAGCACCATACCATAGCCGCGCCTGAGGCTGTGCCGGGTCAAATGCCGGATATCGAACCCGTCCAGCGTGATCGCGCCGTCGTCCACATCGTAAAACCGCATCAGCAGATTGATCAGCGTGGTCTTGCCGCAGCCGGTCGGCCCCACGATGGCGATGCGCTGGCCGGGCAGGGCGGAGAGATCAATGCCGCTGAGCAGCGGCTTTTCTTTTGTGTAGGCAAAGGAAACGTCCAGCAGCCGCACTTCGCCGCGCGGCCGGCGCAGATCTACCGCGTCCGCGTCCTCTGCTGGCTGCTCTTCTGCCTCCAGCAACGCGAACACGCGCGCTGCGCAGTTGAGCGCATTTTGCAGCTCCGTCAGTACGCCGGAAATCTCGTTGAACGGCTTGGTATACTGGTTGGCGTAGCTGAGAAAACAGGTCAACACACCCACCGAGATGCCGCCCCCAAGCGCCAACAATGCGCCGAGGATCCCGACGGCCGCGTAGACCAGTCCGTTGACGAACCGTGTGGCGGGGTTGGTGAGCGACGAAAAGAAGATGGCGCGCAGCGAATGCCGCCGGAGCCGCTCAGACACCTCGTCAAACGCGTCCAGCGCCGCCGATTCGTGTCCGAAAGCGCGCACCACTTTCTGGCCGGACACCATCTCGTCGATCAGCGCGGTCTGGTCCGCGCGCGCCTCCGATTGCAACCGGAACATGTCGTACGTCCGCTGCGCCACAAACCGCGCCGCCAGCAGCGAGACGGGCGTGACCAAGATCACCACCATTGTGATCTGTACGTTCGTCAGCAGCATGAAGATCAGTGTGCCGGCGATCGTCACCACACCGGTGAACAGCTGTCCGAAACCCATCAACAAGCCTTCGGAAAACTGATCGATGTCGGAGATCACCCGGCTGACCAGCGCGCCAGTCGGATGTGCGTCCAGATACGACAGCGGCAGCCGAGACAGCTTTGAGAACGCCTCCGCGCGGATATCCCGCACCGTCTGATAGGTGATCTTGTTGTTGAGCACGTTCATGAGCCATTGGGCCGCAGCGGTCATCAAAACCGCCGCGCCGATCCAAATGAGCACACCGAGTACGCCTGAAAAATCCACCCTACCGGGTCCGACCGCCAGGTCCACAACGCGGCCCACCAGCACCGGCACCAGCAGCGTCAGCGACACCGACAGCAGCGCGCACAAGAGGGAAATCAACAGCTGTGCGCGATAGCGCCGCACGTAACGCAGCACTTTTCTTGTGGTTTCGCGCCTCGAAGTTTGCTTGTCCAACATCAAGTCGCCTCCTTTGGAAACTGCGAGCGATAGATCCCGCGGTACACTTCGCAGTCTTTCAGCAGCGCGTCGTGGGCGCCAAGGCCCACCATTGCGCCCTCATCCAGCACGACGATCTGGTCGGCAGCCTGGAGGGACGATGTGCGCTGGGACACGATGAACACGGTGGGCCGCCATTTAAGCCCGCGTAGCGCCGCCCTCAGCGCCGCGTCGGTTTGAAAGTCCAGCGCTGAGGCGCTGTCGTCGAGTATCAGCAGCTCCGCCTGTCGGACCAGCGCGCGGGCCACGGTCAACCGCTGGCGCTGGCCGCCGCTGAGGTTTTTGCCGCGCTGGGCGATCGGCGCGTCCAGGCCGCCCATGTCCTCCACGAAGTCCCACGCCTGTGCCGATTTCAGGGCTTCACACAGCCGGTCGTCTGTCGCGTGTTCGTCGCCCCAGCGCAAATTGTCCCGGACGGTGCCAAGGAAAAGCTCTGCCTTCTGCGGCACGACGGCCACTTTTTCGCGCAGTTCGGACAGCGCATAGCGCCGCACATCGATGCCGCCCACAAGAACGCAGCCCTCCGTGGCATCGTAAAAGCGCGGGATCAGGTTCACCAATGAGCTTTTGCCGGACCCGGTCCCGCCGATGATGCCGATGGTCTGGCCGCGCAACGCGGAAAATGAGATGCCCGATAGCGCGTCGCCACCCGCGCCTGGATAGCGCAGGGACACACAGTCGAACCGCACCCCGGCTTCGGCATCCGGAACGCCCAGCGTGCATTCGGGCGCATCTTGCTGGATGGGCGTGTTCAGGACGGTCTCCACGCGGCCCCAACTGGCCAGGGCGCGGGTGATGGTGATGATCAGGTTGGCCAGCTTGATCAGTTCGATCAGGATTTGGGACAGGTAGTTGACCAACGCCACCAGCACGCCCGTTGTGATCGCGCCGCCATCCACGCGGACGGCGCCGGTCCAAAGCAGGGCGATCAGCGCGCCGTTCAAGATCAGGTAGGTGATGGGGTTCATCAGCGCGGAGATGTGCTGGGCAAACTGCTGCGCCTGGGTGAGCAACTGATTGCGCTGCGCGAACGCGTCCGACTCCTGGTCCTCACGGCCAAAGGCGCGGATGACGCGCGCGCCGGTCAGGTTTTCGCGGGTCAGGCCCAACACGCGGTCCAGGCTCTGCTGCACTTTTCTGTACAGCGGGATGCTGGCGGTCAGGATCCCAAACACCACAATCGACAAGAGCGGAATGGCGGCCGCAAAGACGAGGGCAGACCGCGCGTCGAGGGTGAACGCCATGATCATCGCGCCAAAGACGATGAACGGCGAACGCAAAAAAAGGCGCAGGGTGAGGTTGACGCCCGTCTGCACCTGATTGACATCCGAAGTCATGCGGTTAATGAGGGTGTCGCTGCCCAACTGGTCCAGGCCCTCGTATGGTAGGGATTGGATGCGCTGAAACAGCGCGCGTCGAACCGCTGTGCTGAACCCGACCGCGGCCTTTGCCGCGTAGTATTGACCCATGACGGATGCTGCGAGCCCGACGATGCCCAGCGCGACAAGGACTGCGCCCATGCGCAGGATGATGCCGCGATCTCCGCCCATGACGCCGCGGTCGATCATGGCGGCGACGACGAGGGGAATGAACAGCTCGAAGGAGGCTTCGAGGAGTTTGAACAGCGGGCTCAGCACGCTCTCTTTTCGGTAGGTCTTGAGGTAGGTCCACAGGTTGCGCATCGGAAGCACGTCCTTCCCTGGCCGAGCGGCCATCCCGTCTATTATAGCGGGTCGGGACGCCATTGACAAGTCAACAACCTGCATAGGACAGGATAAGCCCATGAAAAGAAACCGACGCCGCTTGCCTTTCCGTGTCGTCCTGAGGCCGCTGCCGAAGTATCGTGGTCATGATCTTGAAGCAGAGCATTCGACTGGGGCCTCAGTATGACACGGCGGGGCGTTTCCTTCATGCGATCGCATCTTCTCCAAACACATTATAACGCATGCGTTGGCCCTGCTGCATTGGACCGGCAATCCCTTGACGGCGGTCAGTTTTCTACCACCGGATATACGCTGAACGGCTCGTTGCCGATGTCGATGTAGGCCCAGTATTCGTGCATCAAGTCGCCCGCGATCTCAAACTTGGGCGTCGGACCGGGGATGGGCTTTAGCCATTTTTCGGGGTCGTGGGGATCGTATCTGAGGCCCACCGGATTGTGGATGCCCGACTGACCGAAGCTGTCCGGCGCGCCCATGGCCGCATACAGCAGCGGGCCGCGCTCCATGGCCCAGCGTTCCTTGCCGTGGATCTGCTCACCGCCCTCATATCGCGTCATTTTGAACCGCATGCCCAGCTCAAACGTCACTTTGTCCCCGGCCCGGATGCCTTCCAGCGTCACGTAGCTGCCGGGCATGCCCGATGCCGCGGCCTTGCCATTGACTTGGATTTGTGCCGCGTCCGCTGCCCAGCGCGGAATGCGCAAGCGCAGCGCGATGCTGCCGGGCGCAGCGTCGATGCTCAACGCCACTTGCCCGCTGTCTGGCATGCCGGTTTCGCAGCGGAGATGCACATCGCCTGCAGGAAGCTGTATAATCGCCTCGCTGGGCGCGTAGATGTCCACATATACGCCCTGCTCATCGTAGCTGTACAAGAACTGCGGCAGCAGGCCCACGAGACGGGTGCCCAGCGACGCGCAGCAACTGGCGCGGTCAGTCCAGCGATCGTCCTTGCAGCGCTCCAGGAAGTTCAGATAGTGATAGCCCTGATCCCCTACCTGGGCCGCGAGCAGCACGTTGTACAGGCTGTTTTCCATCTCGTCCACATAGTGCGCGTCCTCCGGATACAGCCGGTGCATGCGCTGGTTCAGCAGCACCCAGAAGTTGGTTGAGCACAGCTCGTTGTACATCCGGTCCGGCGACAGCCAGTTGCAGCCGGGATAATAGCTGTCGTGCTCACACATGTTGATGCCCCCGCCCACATGCTGCCACTTTTCTTCGTACATCGGCAGCGCGGCCTTGACCGCGTCGATGTACAGTGCATCGCCCGTGGCGCGGTACAGATCCAGGTAGCCCTCCAGCGTGGTCAGCAGCGTGGAATGGGGATGGTTGCCCGGATGGTCGTAGATGGCGCGATGATCGCCCTCAATGAGCTGGCGCAACCACCAGGTTTCCTGATAATGATCAATCGCCACTTGCATGTCTGCCCACCGGCCCACAGGCGAATCGTACAATCGCGTGTTGGCCAGGATGCCCTGGAAGCCCAGGTTCATGTCCTTGACGTAGGGCAGCACAGGGCTTTCGTTGAACCAGTCGCCCATGCCCCTGGCCAGTTCGAACCCGTTCAGCTCGCCCGCATAACCCGCGTCGATCAGCCCGAACTCAATCCACGCGCGGGTGTAGTTGGGGTATTCCTTGGTCATGATCTGCGCCCGCTCAATGGGGATGATGAAGCCGTCGGGATCCTTGCTCTCTTCCATCTCCCGGATCAACGCGCGGGTCATATGGCGCAGCTCGGCGTCCTCCTGCCACAGCAGGCTGGCGCCAGCGCCCATCAAGAATTCGCCCGCGGTCTGACCTTT
>JAVBTW010000205.1:0-6131 GCA_031555975.1 Eubacteriales bacterium | reverse complement strand
ACAGGCTGCTCAACGACAGCGATTACGCCGAGCGCATGGTGCAGCAGGCCGCCGGAAAACCCGTCGGCTATTACGCCCTCAAGCGCAAGCTTCGCGCCAAGGGCGTGGACGAAGACGCCGCAGAATCGGCCCTCGACGCGGTGAACGAAGATCAACAAGCCGCTTCCGCCAGGCAGCAGGCCGAGAAGTCACTGAAAAAGTACGCCGAACTCGACAAGCGCGAGGCGCGCGCGAAGATCAGCCAAGCCCTCGCCCGAAGAGGCTTCTCCTGGGACGCCATCGGCAGGGCGATGGCGGGGCTGTTTGATGAGGACTATGACGATTAGACAAGGTCCCTGCTCGCACTGTGGTGTCATCCTGCGCGCAGCGAAGAATCTGGCCGTCGTGGCATCTTACCCTCACCGCTGGGTCACGTCCGCTCACACTGGTGAGATCCTTCGCTGCGCGCAGGCTGACGCCATACTGGGGCCTTCTGGCCAGTCGCGCCATCACTGCAGCATCTCATCCTCCGGGTCCGTCTCCGTTCCACTCAGCAAATCCGCATAGTCGTCCACACCCAACCCAGGCACAAAGAACGGCATCGCGCCGGTCATCTCGCCGTACATCACCGGGTCCATCATTTCGGCTGCTTCCATGTTGGGGTTCGGCTCCGGCCGTTTTCTGCCCTTGTTGTCCTTATCCTTGCCCACGAAAAATCACCTCAGACATAGCATGTCCGAGGTGACCGGCGGTTTATACTGCGCTATACGACCGGCTCCATCCAGGTCACGCCCACGCTGCCGTGACCCAGATGCACACCGAGGACCGGCCCCACGCGGCGCATGCGCACATCGTATCCCTCTGCCTCCAGCAATTGGCGCACGCGTTCAGCCGCAGCCGCGCCCAAAAACTGCTCCACGATCACCGGCCCCTTGGGCACGTCCATGGTCTGGATCAGCTTCTTGATCTGTTCTGTCTGGCCCCTCGCAATGCCCGCTGACACGATGGCGCCATCGTCGATTTTGAGGAGCGGCTTGATGTTCAGAATGGTTGAGATGGACATCTTCACATTCCCCAGCCGCCCACTCCGGCGCAGCGACTCCATGTCGTCCACAGAAAACATCGTATGCACCGCGTCGCGCCGCGCCTTTAACGCCTCGGCCGTCTCGTGCAGCGACAGCCCACGTTCAATAAACCGTCGCGCCTCTTTGATCAGCAACGAAAGTCCGCCCGCGGTCAGCTTGCTGTCCACCACTTCGATCCGGTCCCCGCCGATCTCCTGAGCCGCGATGGTGGCATTGGCATACGTGCCGGAAAGTCTGGACGAGATCGGGATGCAAAGCACATCGTGTCCCGACTGGCGCAACTCAGTAAACGCCTTCATGAATGTCGAATAGGGCACCTGGGACGTATGCATGCGCAACAGGTTGTTCGCAACCAACTGCTCATAAGCGTCGCTGTCGTCCACGTATCCTTCGAAGTAGTTCGCGCCGCCGTCCACACTGTAGCTCATCGGCACCACCATCACGCCCAGCGTCACCGCCTCCGTGCGCGTCAGATAGGCGGTGCTGTCGGTCACAATCACGATCATTGGCCGCGTCCTCCGATCTTTCTGTATTTGTGGTACCTGTGATCCAGCCGTTCATCGGCGGTCATGGCGCCGTATTTTTTGAACGCCGTGCTCAGCTCGCCGCGCAGCACATCGCAGCGCAACAGAAAATCGCCCGTCTCCGGCAGAATGCGCTCCACGACCTCGAAGTCCAACAGGTCCTGGGCCGTCAGTTTCAGGCATTCCGACGCTTCTTTGTTCCGCTTGGCATCCTTCCATAGGATGGACGCCGCGCCCTCGGGCGAGATCACCGAATAGTAAGCGTTTTCCATCATCCACACTTCATCGGCCACCGCCAGCGCCAGCGCACCGCCGGACCCGCCCTCGCCGATCATGACCGTGATGATCGGTACCCGCAGCACCATCATCTCTGCCATATTCTCGGCAATCGCCAAGCCTTGGCCGCGCTCCTCGGCGCCGATGCCGCAGTACGCACCCGCCGTGTCCACCAGGCAGAGGACGGGCCTTTCGAACTTTTCCGCCAGCTTCATCTGGCGCAGCGCCTTGCGATAACCCTCCGGGTTGGGTGAGCCGAAATTCCGCTGTACCTTATCCTTCGTCGTCTGGCCCTTTTCGATGCCGATCACGGTGACCGGTTTTCCATCCAGCCGCGCAATCCCCGCCACGATGGCCGGGTCATCGCCAAACCGCCGGTCCCCGTGCATCTCCACGAAGTCTGTGAACAGACCCCCGATAAACGTCAGTGCCGTAGGCCGACCCTTCGCGCGGGAGAGTTGCACTTTCTCATAGGCGGTGCTCATGAATGCACCCCCTCATGCAGACCGATCAAAAGCGCGATCAGCGCCCGCTGTTCGCTGCGCGGCACTATTTGGTCCACAAAACCCTTCTGCAGCAAAAACTCCGCCGACTGAAACCCATCGGGCAGCTTCTGCCGGATCGTCTGCTCGATCACGCGTGGTCCTGCAAAGCCCACAAGGGCTTTGGGTTCGGCCAGGGTGATGTCCGCCTCCATGGCAAAGCTGGCTGTGACGCCGCCGGTGGTCGGGTCGGTCAAAACGCAAATGTACAAAAGCCCCGCGTCGCTGTGGCGCTTCACCGCACCCGAGGTCTTGGCCATCTGCATGAGGGATAGGATCCCCTCCTGCATCCGCGCGCCGCCAGAGACCGTAAACCCGATGACCGGCAAGCGCCGCACTTGGGCAAATTCGAACAGCCGCGTGACCTTTTCGCCCAAGACGGTGCCCATCGAGCCCATCATGAACCCCGGGTCCATCGCGAAAACCGCAGCGCGCTGTCCTTCAAAGCTTGCGGTCCCGCAGAGGACGCCTTCTTTTTCGCCGCTCTTGTCCATGGCGGACCTGAGCTTCTTGTCATAATCGGGAAAGCCCAGCGGGTTTCCGGATGCGAGCTCTCCGTACAGCTCCTCAAAGCTGCCCTCGTCACACAGCAGCTCCAGCCGCTTGCGCGCGCCGATCCGCAGATGATGGCCGCATTTGGGGCACACATAAAGCGCCTCCGCGAGGACCTCGGTCAAGCCCTGTTGTTTGCAGGCGGGGCAGGCTGTATACAACTCGTCGGGGACGGAAGGCTGGGCCAGAGACTGGCCGTCCTCAAGGTCCTCCAGCCGGTTATGCGGCTTTTTGAATAGGTTTTTGGGTAGCATGTGTACTCCTCTCCAGAAGGCGTCTGCGCGCCAACGAAATGGCGTCAACCTGAGTGGGGGCGAAGAAGGCCGCCGCGATTTTCCGAGCGCTTACCGTCCCGCCAAATACCCTGTCGTGTACGTGCCGTCCTCAAACGCTTTCTCCGCGATCAGTTCCGCCTGGAACTCTCCGGTATGATCAATGCCCTCAATGACCATCTCGCACAGCGCGGCCTGCATCTTTCGTATGGCCTCCGCCCGCGTCTTTGCATGCACGATCAGCTTTCCGACCATGCTGTCGTAATACGGCGGAATGGCGTATCCCTGATAGAGCGCCGTGTCAAAACGCACCCACGGGCCGCCCGGCACGTGCAGCAAACTGATCTTGCCGCAACTGGGTCGAAAGCCCAGGTTCGGGTTTTCCGCGTTGATGCGGCATTCGATGGCGTGGCCGCTCACCTGAATGTCGCCCTGCGCAAATGGCAGCTCCACACCGGCCGCCGCGCGAATCTGCCACTTGACCAGATCGAGCCCCGTGACCAGTTCTGTCACCGGATGCTCCACCTGCAGCCGCGTGTTCATCTCCATAAAATAGAACTGCTTGTCTTGGGTGAGCAGAAACTCGATCGTTCCGACGCCCTCATAGCCCACCGCCAGCGCCGCCTTGACCGCGGCGTCACACATGCGGGCGCGCAGCGCCTCGTCCACGGCGGGTGACGGACTTTCCTCGACCAGCTTCTGGTTGCGCCGCTGCATGGAGCAGTCGCGCTCGCCCAGCGCCACCGCGTGGCCGTGTTGGTCGCACAGCAGTTGCACCTCGACGTGCTTGACGTCCGTCAGGAACTTTTCCATATACACCGCGCCGTCGCCAAAGGCGGCCAGCGCCTCCTGGGACGCCGTGTTGAATGCCTTTTCAACCTCATCAATGGCATCCACCCGCCGTATTCCGCGCCCGCCACCACCGGATCTGGCCTTGATCAGCAGCGGAAATCCGATCCGCTCGGCCTCTTTCGTGGCCTGGTCCCAGGACTCCACCAGGTCGCATCCGGGCACGACGGGCACGCCCGCGTGCCGCATGGTGCGCCGGGCCTCGTCCTTGTCGCCCATCTTCTTGATGGTGTCCGCCGAAGGCCCGATGAACTTGATATTGCACTTTTCGCAAGCGCGCGCGAACTCAGCGTTCTCCGACAACAGCCCGTAGCCGGGATGGATCGCTTGCGCACCGGTCACGATGGCTGCCTGCAGCACCGCGGCCATATTAAGGTAGCTCTTTCCAGCCTGCGGCGGACCGATGCAAACCGACTCATCAGCGAGGCTCACATGCAGCGCATCGCGGTCTGCCTCGCTGAACACCGAGACGGTCAAAACACCCATTTCCTTGCAAGCGCGAATGATGCGCACCGCAATCTCGCCCCGGTTGGCAATCAGGATCTTGGGGAACATGGTGTCCCTCCTAAGCGATAATGAATGTGAACTCGCCCCGCACAGCCATCTGGCCCTCGACGGTCGCCTCGCCCTTCACGACGTGCACGTTCAGCTTGCTGCGCACCTGTTCCACCCGCACCTCCACGGTGTCGCCGGGCTTCACCATGCGCCGGAACTTGACGTCGTTCATCCCGGCATAGAACGGGGTCTTGCCCTGGATGCGCTCGCTGAACAGCGCGCAACAGGTCTGGCCGACGATCTCGCACAAGATCACGCCGGGCACGACAGGGTTGCCGGGGAAATGGCCGCGCAGAAAGAACTCGGTGCCCTTGACCGTATAGCAGCCCCTGGCGACGCCAGGTTCGAGCAATTCCGCCTCATCCAGAAGGAGCATGTCCTGCCTGTGGGGCAGAATGCCCATAATCTCATCGCGATTCATGCGTTACCTCCGGTATGGATCCACTATTTTCGAGAACTGATGAACCGCTCAGCACAGCTTGAACAGCGTCTGACCAAACTCCACCACGTCACCATTGCCCACACAAACATCCACAATCTCGCCAGACTGCTCCGCGATGATTTCGTTCATCAGCTTCATGGCCTCGATGATGCACAGCACATCGCCCTTTTGGACCTTGCTGCCCACCTTCACAAACGGAGCGGCGTCCGGCGAGGGCGCTGCATAGAAAACGCCGATCAGGCTGGACTTGATTTCTGTGGTCTTGTTGAAGTCCACACCCGCCTCCACCACGGGTGCCGCAGGCGTAGTTTCCGCAGCAACCACTGCGGGTGCGCCGGCGACGGGCACCGGCGCGGCCACCGTAACCTGGTTACTGGTTTTCGTCAGCCGGATGACCGTTTCGCCCTCCGTGACCGACAGCTCCGTCAGTCCGTTTTCCTTGACGATTTCCGCCCGTTCGCGGATCTGCTTGATGTTCATGCTTCATACCTCCGAAGGGCGATTACCCCGTTGTGTCCGCCGAAGCCCAGCGATGTGGAAATCGCGACGTCCGCAGCGAAGTCCTGCGCCGCGTGGGGCACATAATCAAGGTCACACGCCGGATCCGGCGCGTCCAGATGGATCGTGGGCGGCACCTTGCCCGCCCGCAGCGCCAGCGCCGCGCAGATCGCCTCCACGCCGCCCGCCGCGCCCAGCATGTGGCCGGTCATGGACTTCGTGGAACTGATCTTTGCCGCATGCGCGTCCGCCGCGCCCAGCGCGGCCTTGATGGCCGCAGTCTCTGCAGCGTCGTTCAGCGGCGTCCCCGTGCCATGCGCGTTGATGTACAAGGCCTCCCCCGCGCGATAGCCGGCCTCGGCCAGCGCCTGCTTGATCGCGCCGGTCGCGCCTATCCCCTCCGGGTGCGGCGCGGTGATGTGGTGCGCATCGCAGCTGTTGCCGTAGCCGACGACCTCGGCGTAGAGCTTCGCGCCGCGCGCCACGGCGTTTTCGTATTCCTCGAGCACCACGACGCCCGCGCCTTCGCCCATCACGAACCCGGCGCGGCGCGAATC
>JAVBTW010000124.1:0-3431 GCA_031555975.1 Eubacteriales bacterium | reverse complement strand
ACAGGCTGGTCATGCTCTCCTTGAGGAACATGTCAAACGCCACCGTCGTGATGGACATCATGCGCCCGCAGTGCGTGGCCAACGCGTGAACGTGTCGGTTCTCAGGCGCGGCGGTGCAGTAGTTGGCGATGCCGTGATGCTCGATCATGACGCCCTTGGGCACACCGGTGGACCCGGATGTGTAGATCAGGTAGGCCAGCTGACCGGGGTCTATTGACAGGTTCGGGTTGTGATCCGCCTGGCCTTCTGTGATCAGGTCTATATCCAGCGCGTTCGGATGTTCGGCCAGGAATTCAGCGGCGGTCAGCATGCACTGGGCCTTGCTGTCGGACAACACGTGTGCAATCCGCTCCTGGGGATAATCGGGGTCCAGGGGGATGTAGGCGCAGCCCGCCTTCAGCACACCCAGCATGGCGCACAGCACGCGGCTGGTCCGCTTGAGCAGCAGCGCCACGCGGTCCTCTTTTTTGACGCCGCGAGCCAGCAGCGCGTGGGCGATGCGGTTCGCGCGGGCGTTCAGTTCGTCAAAAGTCAGCTCACAGTCGGCGGCGATCAATGCAGTTCTGTCTCCGTATTGGGCCGCAGCGCGCTCAAACATGCCGTGAAGCGTGTCCCAAACGGGCGCGCCGGTCTGGTTGAACCCGGCGATGCGCGCGCGGTTTTCGTCCGTCATCATCGACAGACCGGATACCAGGTCGTCAGCGCTGTTCAGCAGACCGGAAAGCGCCTGGCAAAGCGTATCGCAGAACGCCTCCATGAGTGGCGCGGAGTATCGCGCGTCGTCGTACTGCACGGCAAACACGGTCTCGCCGTCGCGCTCCTCCACATGGATGGACAGTTTGAACTTGGGCGTCGTGAGGGCCAGTCCCTCGATTTTCAGCGGGCCTGATTCCAGCCGATAGTCCGACACCACGCCCAGTTCGCAGGTGTACATGATGGACGGTTCATAACCGTAATCTGCGGCCACGCGGGTGAAAGGGTAGTATTCGTGATCGATGGCCTGGCGGAACGCGGCGGCCGTGTCTTGGGCAAAAGCGCGGCAGGTCTGGCCGTCTTTTCGGTGCAGCGACAGCGGCACGGTGCTGACGAACATACCGACGCTGTTCTGCAGTTTGGGTTCGCTGCGGCCGCTGCTGATGGCCGCGATGTACAGGTCTTTGGCCGACAACCAGCGGCCCAGCGCCAGGGTCGCGGCCGAGAGATACAGCCCGGCGGGCGTCACGTCCCATTCACGGCAGCGGGCATCGACCTTTTCGCGGTCAGTTGCGCGCACGACCTCCGCCAGATTGCCCATCGCGCCTGCGTGACGCAGGTCGGCGGGCAGCTCGCTGGCGGTTTCAAAGCCCACGAGCGCATCCTTGATGAACGCCCGGTCGGCCTCGAAAGCCCGGGTGCCTTCGCGCTGGGCGTCGATGGCGGCCCAGTCCAGTGCGGACAACCGTTCCAGCGGCAGCGCTTCGCCGCGATAGGCCCTCTCGAGCATCCGCAAGAACAGGTCCATTGACCCGCCGTCAAACGCGATGTGATGGAAGTCCAGCAGCAGGCAGGATGCGCTTCCCACCTGGACCTGTTCCGCGCGGTACAGCGGTCCGGTCCTGAGATCGAAAGGCCGAACGAACGCTGCTTTGCGGGCCACAAAGGCGGCCTCGTCCATCTCGGACTGGGCGATTTCAACGGGCGCGTCCGTGGGCATCTGCACGATCGCGCCGCCCTCGCTCTTTATGCGGCAGCTGAGGATGGGATAATGGCCGATGACCGCGGCCAGCGCTGCCTTCAGCTTGTCTGGGTCAGTGCCCTGAGGCAGCGTCAGACACAGCGGCACGTTGTATTGTAACGCCTCAGGGTGTTTCATGGCGTCCAAATAGACGCCCAATTGGCTTTGGGACAGCGGATATTGGCTGCGCTGCGCCAGATCCGGCTCCGGCTGCGGACCGCCGCCGGACAGCAGCTTATCCAGCACCGCGTTTTCCAGGGCGAGCAGCGTCGGGTCCTTCATGAACGCGCGAACGGAGGGCGCGGCGCCGAACGCCTCGTCTACCTGCCCGATCAACTTGATGCAGGACAGCGAGCTGAGCCCCTGGCGCATGAGGTTGTCGGTCAGGCCGAATTGATTGTGGCCCAATATGCCGGATGCCAGCGCGGCAAGCCGGGTTTCCAGGCTGTTCAGCGGGCGCGGGGACGCCTCGCCGCTGCCGCTGGATCCGTAACTCGGCTCGGGCAGCTTGCGCCGGTCCACCTTTCCGTTGGGGTTGAGCGGAATGGCTCCGATCTGCATTGTGGCGGCGGGCACCATGTACGGCGGCAGCACTTCTTCGATGAAATCATTCAGCGTGGGCACGTCGATGGGACTGTCGCCCACGATGTACGCGACGGCGCACTTGCCGCCGCCCGGCGCGTCCAGCGCGACCACCGCGGCGTCCTTCACCGCCGGATGCTGGCGGATGCGCGATTCAATTTCGGTCAGCTCGACGCGGAAGCCGCGAATCTTCACCTGGAAATCGCGCCTGCCCACGAAGTCAATGGCGCCGTCTGGCAGGAAGCGCACGACGTCGCCCGTGCGGTACACGCGGGCGTAGTCCGGGTCGTCCGAGAACGGGTTGGGCGTGAACTTTTCCGCCGTGAGGTCGGGCCGGTTCAGGTATTCCTTGCCGACCTGCCGGCCTGAGATCAACAGTTCGCCCGCCACGCCCACCGGTGCGAGCCGGTCATGCTTGTCGATCACGTACAGCGCAAAGTTTTCGCCCGCGCGGCCGATCGGTACGCGGTCATACAAGCGGTCTACGCGCTGGCTGGTGGCGATGATCGTGCATTCGGTCGGTCCATATAAATTGTACAGTGTCATCCCTTGTGGCGGCGCCAGGGGCACCAGCGCCTCGCCGCCCACGCTCAGGTGGCGCACACTCGTGTTCATGTGGCTCTCAGCAAACTGGCGGCCCAGTTGGGTCGTCATGAACAGCACGGTGATGCCGTGGTCCTGGCAGTAGCGATCGATGCCCTTAAGGTCCAGCCGCATGGATTCGGGCAGGATGTGCAGCTCGCCACCGACGGTCAGGATGGGATACATGTCCATCATGTTGGCGTCGAATCCGAAGCTGGCGTAGGCCAGCACATGGTCCTTTTCGGTCAACTCGTGGGCGCGCGTGTACCAGCCGATGAAGTTGACCAGGTTTGAATGGGTCAGCACACAGCCCTTGGGCTTTCCGGTTGTGCCGGAGGTGTACAACAAAATCAGCGCATCGTCCGGCGTTGGCTGGGCTGTCAGGACGGCCGCGTCCGGCAGCGGTGCTGTCGCGCTCACGATCTGGCCCTGGAATCCTTCAATTAGCGGCTCCAAGCCCGCGTCACAGACGGCGACCTGTGCCAAGGAGTCCTCCAGCATGAACCGCAGCCGGTCAATGGGATAGCTGGGGTCCAGCGGCATGTAAGCCGCG
>JAVBTW010000263.1:0-3142 GCA_031555975.1 Eubacteriales bacterium | reverse complement strand
CGCTGCTGGGCGCGTTCGTGGCGGGCGGTATCGGCGCGCTGATCTACGCGTTCCTCACCGTCACGATGAAGGCCAACCAAAACGTCACCGGCCTCACGCTGACCATCTTCGGAACCGGCATCGCCAACTTTTTCGGCGAGCATCTGATGCTCACTTCGCCCACTGGCGCGGCGATCCTGTCCGAAGCGGTGAAGGCTCAGTATCGCGAGCTGCTCATCCCGGATCTGAGCCAGATCCCGGTCGTGGGCAAGCTGGTTTTCAGCCACTCACCCTTCGTGTACATCGCGTTCGCGCTGGCAATCCTGATGGGGCTGTACCTGAACCGCACCCGCATGGGCCTGAACCTGCGCGGCGTGGGCGAAAACCCCGCCTCGGCAGACGCTGCGGGCGTGAATGTGAGCCTGTACAAGTACGCCCACATCTGTGTCGGCGGCGGCATTTGCGGCCTGGGCGGCGCGTATGTGTCGCTGGTCACCTGCGGCGGCGCCTGGACCCACAACTGCATCAACGGCCTCGGCTGGATCTCCGTCGCGCTGGTCATCTTCGCCAGCTGGAGCCCCTATCGCGCGATGCTGGGCGCGCTGGTTTTCGGCGCGCTGTCCGTACTGAGGCTGTACATTCCGGCGGGCTGGGTCACGATCCCGATGGGCTTCTTCTCGATGCTGCCTTTCGTCGCCACTGCGGTGGTGCTGGTGGTGAGCAGCATCAAGATGGACAAAGAAAAGGCGCAGCCGAAGGGCTGCGGTGTGAACTATTTCCGGGAAGAGCGGTGAGGTAGGGAGAGCCCATGGTCGTCCCCCACACCCCCGTCATGCTTCGCTGCGCTCAGGATGTCGGGGGTGTGGGGCGGAAGACGCGTCAGATTCCTTGTTCAATCCGCGCACGGTTCTTCACGATGAACATCAGCATCTTCCGATCCGTCGCCGCCATGGCCTTGATGTACGGATCGCCCATGCTCTCACACCATACACAGAAGATAAATTGAATCGATACGACCACATAGAACACACTCTGCTTTTCCGCCTCCGTCAGCGGTTCCACCTCGTCATACCCGCGCACAATTGCCCTCAAAATCCCCGGCCAGCGCTCATACCGCTCCTCGCTGCCGCCGCATTCGCTCATGATACCGGTCGCGGCGTAGCAGATGTCGAACAGCCGCACATTGCGCATGCAGTGATCGAAATCGATGAACCCACTGACCTGATCGCCCTCGAACATCAGGTTGCTCGGGTTCGGGTCTCGGTGGATCAGCTGACGCGGCAGCTGCGGGTCGAGGGCGCCGAAGGTCTGCAGATAATCCTCGAAGAACGCGTCGCCGAGGCCCAGGTTCCACTGTGCGTCCTGCTTGCGCATCGAAGGCAGCGCCCAGTCCTTGCACTCCGCATACGGGTCATTTTCGCTGGTCTCGATACGGTCTTCCACCGCCCGCAGCGCCCCATGCAGCGCCGCCAGCGCCCGCCCGGCCTGGAGTGCGTAGTCCTCGCCCTTCGGCCCGAACCACTGCTCGGCCTTGAACGGATCGCCCGGCACCCGCCGGACCAGCGCCACGAACAGGCCGTCCTTTTCCAGATAAACCCGGCCATCGCCCGTTGGGATGGCGGTGGAGGCGGGCAGCCCCTGCTCCGCAAGCAACCACGCCAGCTTCAGCACCTTCTTGAGCCTCGGCTCGTCGTGGTACAGCTTCAGCACGGAATCGTCCCCAATGCGGAACGAGGTGTCGCTCACGGTCTGGTCCTGGATGATCGGGATGTAGGAAATCGACTTATCCGCATACTCCGGCCAGCACTTCAGCAGCCCTTTCAGCTCATTTTTCGTAGGCATGATGATTCTCTCCCATTCGGTCTCGGGCGGCAACCCGGACGCGTAAATCTTCAGATAGGCCCGGGGCGAGCAGCCGTACATCCGCACAAACGCCTTGTAAAACCCGGCGTAGGTGTCGAACCCATAGCGCAGCACGGCGTCGATGGCGGTGGTTCCGGCCGCCATGTCGCACAGCGCGCGGCGCAGTCGTCGCGCCAGCAGCCGTTGCGAAACCGTTTCGCCCGTGGCGGCCTTGAACCGGCGCGCGAAATGGCGCGGCGAATACCCCGCCAGGTTGGCGAGATCCGCAAGGTCCAGCTCCGAGTCCAGGTGCGCGTCGATATACGCAAGCACCGGGGCGAGTTCACAGGGTTGCACGGCATCGGCCCCTCCCTTCTGCTGGGATCATCATAACACAGACCCGCCCCGAAAACATTTCCGGGGCGGGCAAGGTTTGTCGGAGAGAGGGGGAATCCCTCCGGCCCTCTCGGGCCGTCTTCCTATTCCACAATCGTCACGCGCGTCCCCACCTCGCACAGTTTCCACACCGCGTCCATGTCCTCGTCATTCAGTGCCACGCAACCTGCCGTCCAATCGCGGTCGCTTCCGCCGCCGTGGATCATGATGAATCCGCCCATACCGGTGTCCCAGGGCGGCCTTTTCCTCTCCTTCGCCGCGTTCACGATGTCCAGATAGGCATCGGCCTTGATGACCTTGGCGCGCAGCCCGCGCGTGGCATCCTGCGCGTTTGGATATGTCAGCCCCAGCGCCAGGTGGTAATTGCTGTTGGCGTTTCGGGTGCACACGAAATACTCGCCCTCCGGCGTCCTGCAGTCGCCCTCGCGCAGCTTTGCGCCCATCGGCGACGAGCCGAGCGCCACCCGCGCAACAAAGACCGGCCCTCCATCGCGCAAGGCGGTCAAGGTCCGTGCGGCCTTTTCAATCCGCAGCTCGACCATGCTACATCAGATTTTCCGGATTCAGGCACAGCAGGTCTTCGGTGACGAACAGCCCATCCTTGCGCACCAGCTCGCCGTCGAAGTACATCTCGCCGCCGCCATAGGCCGGCGTTTGAATACAGACCAGGTCCCAATGGTTGGCCGAGTTGTTCCCATTGGGACACTCGTCGTAACACTGGCCGGGCGTGAAGTGGAAGCTGCCCGCGATCTTTTCATCAAAAAGGGTGTCCTTCATGGCCTTGGTGATATACGGGTTCACGCCAATGGCGAACTCGCCCACGTAGCGCGCGCCGTCGTCCACGTCCAGCACCTTGTAGATGCGCTCGGTGTCGTTCGCCGTCGCTTCGATGATCTTGCCATCCGTGAACACAAACCAGATGTTC
>JAVBTW010000296.1:0-5161 GCA_031555975.1 Eubacteriales bacterium | reverse complement strand
AATCAAATGTGAAACGCGTGACAACGGCCTTTGGATATGGTATCATTCATCGTGGTTGGTGCTGATCAATTGCAGGGAATGGGAGTGTGACGAGCAACATGGCTAACTTCAAGGTCGCCTTTATCGGGGCGGGTTCCATTGGGTTCACGCGTGGCCTTTTGACGGACATCTTGTCGGTGCCGGAGTTCCATGACATCGAGGTCGCGTTTACCGACATCAATCAGGACAACCTGAGCATGGTGACCCAGCTGTGCCAGCGCGACATCGAGGAAAACGGGCTGAAGATCAGGATCTTTGCCACCACGGACCGTCGCGCAGCCCTTGCGGGCGCGAAGTACGTCGTGAACTGTGTGCGCGTCGGCATGTTGGAGGCGTTCAAGCTGGACGTGGAGATCCCGTTGCGGTACGGTGTGGATCAGTGCGTGGGCGACACGCTTTCCGCCGGTGGCATCATGTATGGCCAGCGCGACATCGCCGTGATGGCGGGGTTCTGCAAGGACATCCGCGAAGTCTGTGCGCCTGACGTGCTGCTGCTGAATTATGCCAACCCCAACGCCATGGTGACCTGGTACTGCAACACATACGGCGGCGTGAATACCGTCGGCTTGTGCCATGGCGTACAGGGCGGGCATGAGATGATCGCCCGCGCGCTAGGCTATGAAAAAAAGGACATCGACATCATCTGCGCCGGGATCAACCATATGACGTGGTACATCTCTGTCAAGCACAAGGGCGAGGAACTCAACGGCCAGCTGTTGGCTGCGCTGCAGGCCGATGAGGAGATCGCCAAGACGGAGAAAGTCCGCATTGACATGATGAAGCGATTCGGCTATTTCTCCACAGAATCCAATGGACATCTTTCGGAATATGTGCCGTGGTACAGAAAGCGCGTGGGCGAGATCAATCGGTGGATTGATCTGGGTGTGTGGATCAACGGGGAGACGGGCGGCTATTTGCGCGTGTGCACCGAAGGCCGCAATTGGTTCGAGACGGACTTTCCCAACTGGCTCAAGGAGCCCGCGAAGCAGTACACCTACGAAAAGCGCAGCCACGAGCATGGCTCCTGGATCATTGAGGCGCAAGAGACGGGCAGGATCTATCGCGGCCATTTTAATGTGATCAACAAAGGCGCGATCAAAAACCTGCCGGACGATTGCGTGGTGGAGGTGCCGGGCTATGTGGACACCTTCGGCATCAACATCCCGTCCATCGGCGATTTGCCGCTGGGCTGCGCCGCATGCTGCATGAGCAACATCTCGGTGCAGCGGCTGGCTGTGGAAGCTGCCGTCCATGGCGACGCAATGCTGCTCAAGCAGGCGTTCATGATGGATCCGCTGGTTGGCGCGGTCTGCAATCCCGAGGAGATCTGGCAGATGGTGGATGAGATGCTGATTGCCGAGGCGCAATGGCTGCCGCAGTATAAAGACGAGATCAAGCGGGCCAAGAAGCGGTGGACGGAGGCCAAAAAGGCGGGCACACTGATCCCGCCCATTGTCACAGAGGGCGCCGCGAGGCTCCACACCAAGACGGTCGAGGAGATGGCCCAGGATAAGGAAACCGCCCGCAAGAATGCTGGAGAGGCCGACAAGGCCAAGGAACGACCGGCCGCAAAATAGACATCTGACGCGGCCATCAATAAATCAGTGATGACGGTGCCGGATGCGCTGACGCTCACGCAAGTGGCTGAGATGACGCGCATGTGATATGACGGTCAAGCGCGCCCACTGGCAAAGGATTGCCAAGTTGGGCGCGCTTTGCTATAATAGGACCCAGAATACACGAATGAAAGGTGAAAGAGATGAGGAATAATGTGGCGCGAATCGTGAGCGCGCTGATCGTCGCGTCGATGATGGTGTTGCAGATTCCGGCTCGCGCGGAGGCCGTCGAGTATGACGGGCTCACGCGGACGGAACTGCTGCAGATCATCTCCGACGCGGAGGATGCCATCAAACGAAACCATTCCGTGACGTCCAAAGTGTCGGACAAACTCTGCGAGCTGACGAAACTGAACATCGTGCGGCTCATGGACGACCTGCAGGGGGAACCACAGTGGCGATGGGTCGATTGGGCCTATGAGCGCGAATGGACCACGCTGACTGTGGTCACCGACGCCAGGATCAACGGCACACTTCAAAAGGTGAACGCCACATATCGCGACCTCGGCGGCGACGAATACCGGCTGATGTATTTGCAAGTTGGCGATGAGGTGCTGCTGAACGATTCAGGCGTGGAGCCGTCTGTGGCGGCACCTGTGGAAACGATTGAGACGGCGGCGCCGGAGATCGAAGATGCGCCCAAAACGGAGATGCCCACGCCGGATGAAGCAACGGCGCCGGTTGCCAAGCGCGGGGATAAGAGCGATGCGGTGAAGCGCGTGCAGCAGATGCTGACCCGGCTGGGTTATCTGAGTGGCACGGCGGACGGCGATTTTGGCGGCGGCACGGAAAAGGCAGTGATGAAGTTCCAATCCGAAAACGGGCTGCCCAGCGACGGCGTGGTGACGCAAGATGTCTATGACAAGCTCGAGTCGAGTGCCGCCTCAGCCCCGGAACCGGTGGAAGTCATCACCATCAGCGCGAAGAAGCTGTTTGACGCCTTCGACGAAAATGAGTTTGCCGCCGAAGAGTTGTACAAAAACAAGCATATGGAAGTGTCCGGCAAAATTGAGTCGATCGATACGGACATCCTGGGCACACCCTACATTACGCTGGCGGTGGGTCAGTACAGCTTTTTCTCCGTCCAATGCTTCTTTGACAGGGACAGCAAACCGACACTGGCCAAGCTCAAAAAGGGCAAAAGCATCGTCATCCGCGGCACCTGCAAGGGCTGGACAGGGAACATCCTGATTGACGATTGTCAGATTGTGGGTTAGAGTGACGGGTCACATGTCCGTCGGTTCATGAGATAAGGACCTCACGTGTTGAGTCGATGTGCTCAGATTGCATGCGCATCTACTCGCGACGAGAGGTCCTTTCTTGGCCTTCGGGATGTCTGCTGGGGCAAGCTGCAGGGTCAGATGCATGGGTTGGCGCCGCTATATGCATGGTTGATTTGGCTGGTGGCGCCTTTGTCAAGCGCTTCTGCTGCAAGAGGAGCCGCCGGACGCTGAACAACGGAGAAAGTTTTTGTTTTCAGCTGATCATATAAACCGTTCACTATACACGCTTCTTCGTTCAGTGATCGAACCATGGAGAGGGGCGGCATGCGCCGCAGACGGGCGGTTCGCTTGCGGGAGTCGTGTTGTTTACTGAATATTTTAGTCAAGACAGGCGCGCTATGTCGTGTTGACAGCGCACATTCTTTGCGATAGAATGCAAATATACCGTAGAATAACAAAAAATGTGGCTAAATTGGTGTGAACAATGACGGATCATTTTACCAGGTACATGCAGAAACCGGTCAACATGCCCAAAGGGTGTCTTTTACCGCCCTGCGGCGTCGCCTTCCGCATGAAATAGCGTTGCTATGCCTGCGCTCCGTCTCCTTGCCGGACGGAAAAATCCATCCCATTTGGGTATTGCCACTGCTCAGAATGAGCCTAAGTCGGTTGCGCGACGCGTGGCATGATGTTAAGCTTAACCGGACAATGGAGGAACGGAGGGCTGCCGTCATGGCGAAAGCGACCATAAGAGACATCGCGGCGCGCGCTGGCGTTTCGCCGGCGACCGTCTCAAACGCGCTTAACGGGCGCAAGGGCGTGGGCGACGAGATGCGCGAGCGGATAGAACGCATCGCGAAGGAGATGGGCTACGAATACGAGGCGCCACGCGCGGTGAAGCGCAACTATATCCGTTTGGTGGTTTTCAAGCGCCACGGCTTGGTGGTGATGGACACGCAGTTTTTCATGGAGCTGATGGGCGGAATTGAGCGCGAGTGCCACATCAACTGCCTGGACCTGATGATCAGCAACATCCACATGGAACAGGACGGGGACTATTTGGAGCGGATCAAGGGGATCTGCAAGGAAGACTGCGCGGGGATCCTGCTGCTGGCAACGGAGATGCACCAAGACGACATGCGGCTGTTCAGCGCCACATCATCGCCCCTTTTGATCGTGGACAGCTTGTTTCCGCACATCCCGCTGAACACCGTCTGCATCAACAATTACGACGCAGGTTACCGCGCCACCGAGCATTTGATCCACATGGGCCACACGCGCATCACCCATGTGACATCCAGCGCCCGATTCCAGAACATGGCCCATCGCCGCATGGGCTATGAAGAGGCCATGCGCGCCGCCGGGCTTGATGCGCATATCGATTACAGCTGGCGCGTTTCGCCCACGGTTGAGGGCGCGTACGCGGACATCCTGGCCAGGCTCGACACCCAAAAGGAACTGCCGACAGCCCTGTTTGCGGCCAATGACATCATCGCGGTGGGCTGTACGCGGGCCCTGAAGGAACGCGGATACAAGGTGCCTGGCGATGTGTCGCTGGTGGGCATGGACGATTTGCAGCTGGCGCAGCTGAATTCGCCACCGCTGACGACGATTCGCGTCATGAAGCGCGAAATGGGCCGGGTCGCGGTCCAGCGGCTGGCCCAGATGAACAGTCAGCAGGCGCCGGAGTGTGCGCTGCATGCGCAGGTTTGCATCGAACTGATCGAACGCAAAAGTGTGCGGGACCTGCGCCACAATTGACGGTCGGGGCGCGCTTGGCGCTGACAAACGATTCTTCGCGCGATGGCGCAAGAAAATATGCCATGGGAGAATAGGTAGGAGGAATCGCATCATGAAGAAACTGCTTGCCCTGGTTTTGTCTGTACTGATGGTTGCGTCCCTGTTTGGATCGTTCGCGATGGCGGAAGCGAAGCCGTTGATCGTGATCATCACACCCAGCCACTCCAATCCTTACTTCAAGACCGTCGCGGATGCGGCATCCGCCAAGGCGGAGGCGCTCGGCTACGAATCGCTGGTGATTCAGCATGACGACGACGTGGTGAAACAGTCCGAAGCGTTTGACACCGCCATCTCGCGCAAGGCGGCCGCCATCATTTGCGACAATGCAGGCGCGGATGCCACCATCGCCCCTGTGCAGGCCGCTAAAGCCGCAGGCATCCCTACCTTCCTGGTGGACCGCGAGATCAACTCCACCGGCGACGCGGTGGCGCAGATGGTCAGCAACAACTATCAGGGCGCGTCTTTGGTCGCCGAGTATTTCGT
>JAVBTW010000316.1:0-8414 GCA_031555975.1 Eubacteriales bacterium | reverse complement strand
CACTGTTAAACCGACTGTTTGAGAACGCCACACAAGTGCTGGCGGATCACACGGATGCGCTGATAAAACTGGTGGACGCGCTGGTCGAAAAAGAAGCATTGGATGCGGACGCGCTGGAGTCATTGCTGGCATAGCCGCAGTCAGAGGGCGGGAGACCGAGGGCATGGGCCTTCGGTCTCCCGTTTGCGTTGTGTCGAACGCTTCTCAGGAAACGACATTCCTTGTGCTTATTTGGCAAAGGATTCGCGCTCGACGCCATCGAAACTACCTCACTCGTAGGCTTTTTCAAATAAGGGGGACAGGCCATGTTGGTGCACGAAAAACAACGGTCCACAGTCGTCGTCAAACTCATGGGCGAACTCGATCACAGCTACGCTGACCGCATCCGCCCAGAATTAGACGAACTCATCGCCGATCCAGGGATCAAAAAGCTCGTCTTTGACCTGAACGACCTCTCATTCATGGACAGCTCCGGAATTGGTATGATCATTGGCCGCTATAAGCAGCTCGCTCGCCGTGGCGGTCGCGTCGCGGTCCGCTGTTCGAACAGAAGAATTGACCTCATCTTCGAGATGGCCGGATTGTACCAGATTATCGAAAAATTGGCGTAGGGGAGGGCTATGTGAACATGGCGATCATCAACGAAATGCGGGTGGACTTTCTGGCCTGCCCCGAGAACGAGGCTTTCGCGCGCATGGTCATCAGCGCGTTTGTGCTGCCGCTGAACCCCACGCTGGAACAACTCGGCGACATCAAAACCTCTGTCAGCGAAGCCGTCACCAATGCGGTCATTCACGGTTACAAGAGTGAGCCCGGCACAGTGCGCATGAAGGCGCAACTGAACGATGCTGGAGAACTGGTCGTGGATATCATTGACAATGGCTGCGGCATCGCGGACATCCAGAAGGCGCGCACCCCGTTCTTTTCGTCCGTCGGATCAACGGACCGGAGCGGAATGGGCTTTACGGTGATGGAGAGTTTCATGGACGAAGTGATGGTGTTTTCTGAGCTGGACCTGGGCACGACCGTGCGCATGAGGAAGCTGATCCAGAAGGAAGACGCGCCGCTCATGCGCCACGCGTGAGCCTGAGCGCGAACGAAAGCATGCGGCTGATCGAACGCGCGCAGGCGGGCGACGCGCAGGCCATGTCGCTGATGGTGGAAGAGAACCTGGCACTGGTGAAGTTCGTGGTCAAGCGCTATATTGGTCGGAACGTCGAATATGACGATCTGCTGCAGTTGGGTTCGATGGGGCTGGTGAAGGCAATTCAGAACTTCAACACAGCGTATGAAGTGCGGTTTTCGACGTATGCCGTGCCGGTGATACTGGGCGAGGTGCGGCGCTATTTGCGGGACAACTGCCTGATTCGGGTGAGCCGCACGATCAGGGAGAACGCGCTGCGGATTTACCGGTTCAAGGAACAATACGAAAAAGAGCATGGCGAAGAACCGACGCTTGCAGCGATTGCGGAAGCGCTGAAGATGGACGCGGAGGACGCGCTGCTGGCCCTGGATTCCCTGGCGCCAACGCGGTCGCTGAGTGAGCCGATCGGCACCGCGGAAGGCTCGCTGACGCTGGGCGATACGGTCGGCGCGGATCCGACGGACGAGATGGACGACCGGATTGCACTTGAGCAGATGCTGAGCGGGCTGGATGAGCGGGAGCGGATCATCCTAGAGCGCCGGTATTATGCGAGTCACACACAGTCGGCAATTGCCGCGGACTTGGGCATGACGCAGGTGCAAGTTTCGCGCCTAGAGGGGAAGATCATCAAGCGACTGCGCGAGACCGCCAAAGTTGCGAACGTGTAGAGTGTCGCTCGAGAACAATGAAGCGACGACGGAGGCATGCATCCCCGTCGTCGCTTCGAGGGCTTATTGACAGGGGTTGGGTGGGAGCATCGAAAGGGAAATGCGGCCTTTTTTTTGATCGACTTCCAGAACCCAGACCTTGACCACATCGCCGACCTTGACGACTTCCGATGGATGCCGCACAAAACGGTTCGCCATCCGCGATACGTGCACCAGCCCATCCTGATGCACCCCGATGTCCACGAACGCGCCAAAGTCGATCACATTCCGCACCGTTCCCTGAAGTTCCATGCCGGGCGTCAAATCATCCATGCCCAGCACATCGCTTCTGAGCACCGGTCTTGGCAACTCGTCGCGCGGATCGCGCCCCGGTTTGACCAGTTCATTTACCATGTCGCGCAGCGTTGGCACACCGATGCCCAACTCCTGCGCCAGTGCAGCGGCACCGCGCTGCTCCACCTCCGAAGGCAGCTCCTTGAGGTTGCCCACATCGCCCTTGGCGTGTCCCAAGGCTTTGAGCAGTGCTTCAGCGGCCTTATAGCTCTCCGGGTGCACGGCGGTCCGGTCCAAGGGATTCTTGCCATCCTCAAGCCGCAAAAAGCCCGCACACTGTTCAAACGCCTTCGCGCCCAGCTTCGGCACCTTTTTTAGGTCCGCCCGCGATTGGATGCCATTCTCGGCACGGAAGGTCACGATGTTTTTCGCCAGTTGGGGACCGATACCCGCCACATGTGTCAGCAACTGCGCGGACGCGGTGCTCAGTTCCACGCCGACCGAGTTTACGCATCCTTCTACCACGCCGTCCAGCGCCCGCTCCAGTTCCGATTCCTTCAAGTCGTGCTGATATTGACCCACGCCAATGGCTTTCGGGTCGATCTTCACCAGTTCGGCCAGCGGATCCTGCATGCGGCGCGCGATGGACACCGCGCTGCGCTCCGTCACATCATAGTCTGGAAACTCGTCTGCCGCAAGCTTTGATGCGGAATACACCGACGCGCCCGCCTCATTCACGATCATGTATCCGCAGCCGGGCATCTCCGGAAGCAGTTCGGCAATAAAAGACTCCGCTTCGCGAGAGGCGGTTCCGTTGCCGATCGCGATGGCCGTCACCCCATGTCGCTTGGCCATGCCAAGGATCAGCGATTTTGACTGCGCCTTTTGATGTGTCTGGCCGGGGATGGTGAAATGGCCGACGCCGGTCTCCAGCGGCAAGCCGGACGCGTCCACCACCGCCAGTTTACATCCCGTGCGGAATCCGGGATCCACACCCAGCACGACCTTGCCCTTGATCGGCGGCTGCATCAGCAGTTGGCGCAGGTTGCCCGCGAAAACGCGAACCGCCGCTTCTTGCGCACGGTCGGTGAGCGCGTTTCTCAACTCCCGTTCCGCGGACGGCTTGATGCGCCGAGTCCAAGCGTCCTCTGCGGCCGCTTGCACTTGGCTGGACGTAGGCGCGCCGGTCCGTACGAACTCGGCCGACACAATGCCCGTCAGCCGCACATCGTCCATGTCCACGGACGGTTTCAAATACCCTTCTCGCTCGCCCCGGTCAACGGCCAAAATGCGGTAACCGGGCATCTTGTGCGCGGGTTCCTTGTAGTCGTAATACAGGCGATACACGCTGTCCTCGTCCTTGGCGGCCTTGGTTGCGACAATTGCGGTGTTTGCCACCCACGTGCGCACACGACCGCGCACACCGGCATCGTCGGACATCATTTCGGCAAGGATGTCACGCGCACCCGCAAGGGCCGTTTCCGCGTCGGGTACGCCCTTTTCGGGGTCGATAAACGCCCGCGCGAGGGATTCTGGGGACGCGTCTTTGGGGTCCTGCATGAGTAGCCGGTTGGCGAGGGGCTCCAGGCCGCGCTCCTTGGCGATGGTGGCGCGGGTCCTGCGCTTGGGCCGGTAGGGTCGGTAGATGTCGTCGAGTTCGGAGAGGGTTTGCGCGCCGTTCAGGGAGTGGGTCAGCGCATCGGTGAGGACGCCCAGCGCCTGCATGCTGGCCTCGATCTCCTGGCGGCGCTTGTCGAGGTTGCGCAGGTAGGTGAGGCGTTCTTCGAGGTCGCGAAGCTGGATATCGTCGAGCCCGCCCGTGGCTTCCTTGCGGTAGCGGGCGATGAAGGGCACGGTGTTGCCGTCGTCCATGAGGGCGACCGTGGCGTTGAGCTGCTGCGCGGGAATGGCGAGCTCGCGGGCGAGTTGGGCGATAATGTCCATGGGGATACCTCCGTAGCGTGATGGAGGTATTATACCAGCTCTTTGTTGCGTGTGTTAGATGCGCAAAAAAGGAGGGGGTCTCCCTCCTTTTTGCTGGCCATTTTCTATGCGATCAGCGCCCGTTCGATCTCCTCGGCGTCCAGCGCTTCCTTCTCGATCAGTGCCTCCACCAGCCGCATCAGTTGGTCTGAGCGCTCGGCCAGTAGCGCTGTCACCTGCTCGAACGACCGGTTCAGCACGGCCTCGCACTGGGCGAACGCGTCGCTGCCGCCGCCGCAGGCGTTTTTCAACGCGCGGATCGCCACCGCCGGGCTGTTCTCCATCCCGAGGTCCAGCACCATCGCGCCGGCCAGTTCCGCCGCGCGCTGCAGGTCGTTGCTCGCGCCGGCCGTCAGCTCATCCGCGCCGCCGATCAGCAGCTCCGCCGCGCGGCCCGCCAGCAGAATCTGGAGCTGGTGTTCCAGCGCACTTTTCATCATCACGGCCCGCTCCTTCGGCACCGCGAGGCTGTATCCCGCCGCGCCGCGCCCCGTCGGCAGGATGCTCACCCGGCTCAACCGCGATTCCGGCATCAGAACCCGCGTCGCCAGCGCGTGGCCCGCCTCGTGCAGCGCGATCGTCAGCCGTTCCGCACCCGTCGCGATGCTCATTTTGTCGTCGCCCGCCACCACACTCAGATACGCCTGGCGGATGTCCGATTCACCGATCTCCTCCGCGCCGCGCCGCGCCGCCCGGATCGCCGCCTCGTTGAGCAACGATTCCAGCGACGCGCCGCTGAACATCGCCGTGTCGTGCGCCAGCGCGTCCATGTCAACCGAAGCCGAAAGCGGCTTGTTTTTGCTGTGCAGCCGCAGGATCGACAGCCGTTCGTCGCGCCCGGGCAGGCCGACCTCGATCTGCCTGTCGAACCGGCCAGGCCTCAAAAGCGCGGGGTCCAGCGTGTCCAGCCGGTTCGTCGCGCCGACCACGATCACACCCTCGCGCCCGTGGAATCCGCTCATCTCGGCCAGCAGCGCGTTTAACGTCTGGTCACGCTCCTCGCTGCTGCTGTCGTCGCGGCGCTTCGCCATGGAGTCGATCTCGTCGATGAAGATCACGCACCGGCCCGCTTTTCGCGCCTTTTGGAACAGCTCGCGCACCCGTGACGCGCCCACGCCCACATACATCTGCACAAAATCCGAACCGGACAGCGCGTAGAAGGGCACACCAGCTTCCCCCGCCAGCGCCTTCGCCAGCAGCGTCTTGCCCGTGCCAGGCGGGCCATACAGCAGCACACCCGCAGGCATCCGCGCGCCAAACTTTGTATATTTTTCCGGTTCTTTCAAATAATCCACCAACTCGCGCAGGCTTCGCAGCGCCAGCTCATTGGCGGCGACCGCCGAAAAATCCAGACCGGACGCGCTGGGCTGCACGTCCATGCGGTCCATCTTCCGTGCCGCGCCCGCCCGCATCGGCTGCGCAGGCCGGCTGAAGACCGCAACAATCGCAAGCAGCAGGATTAGGCCCATCACCATGCGCATCAGCATATCCACCGTCACATGCGGCAGCGACAGCGTGAGTCCGATGCCCAGGGCCAGCCCCAGAGCGGCAGTCGACAGGCACATCATCACAGGCGTCATTCGTCTCATTGATCACACATCCAATCCATTTATGCATCCATTATACAATCATCGGCGGCGGCGCGTCCAGTTGGAATGTCTGGCAATGCGCGGTCCGCATCAACATCGCATCCTGATCCCTTCCCCCGTCATCCTCCGCTGCGCTCTGGGTAACTGGGTTTTTGATGCATCGATGATTGATAGTTCAATGCGCTTTCGGACAAACTATCATTGTGAATTGCTCATAGGTGATTGTTAATTCCTTCCGAGGGGGTTGAACTCGACTTGAAAACACAACACAACGCACGCCTCGTCCTGTGGATTATCTTTGGCGCGTGTTTACTGGCCGTTTTGTCCGGCATCCTGCTGGTCGTCTTTGCGCCGCTGGACCTGGAAAAGCTGGAGCAACTGAGTCAATCCAGCGCGGTCTATGACAAGGACAGCCAGCTTGTGGCCGTCATTGCGGGCAAGGAGCGGCGCACGAATGTACCGCTGATCAGCGTGCCGCGGGACGTGCAGAACGCGTTTTTGGCTGCCGAGGACGCGCGGTTTTATGACCATTTCGGCATCGATCCATATCGCATGGGCGGGGCGCTGCTGGCCAATATGAAGTCAGGCGGGTTTTCCCAGGGCGCGAGCACAATTACGCAACAGCTTGTCAAGCTGACCCACTTGACGGCAGACAAGACCATCGTGCGCAAACTCACCGAGATTTTCATGGCGCTGAAGCTGGAGCGCACGCTGAACAAGGACCAGATCCTGGAGCGGTATCTGAACACCGTGTATTTCGGCGCGGGCGCGTACGGGGTGCAGAGCGCGGCGCAGGTCTACTTCGGCGTGGACGCGGACCAACTGACGCTGGAACAGGGCGCGCTGCTGGCGGCGGTCATCAAGTCGCCCAGCACCTATGCGCCTCACCTGAACACGGAAAAGGCGAAGCAACGCCGCGACCTGGTGCTGGGCGAGATGCAGGAGTATCAGTTCATCACCGCCGAGGAAGCGGCGGCTGCGAAGGCGCTGCCGATCCAAATCAAGCAAATTATACAGGCGGATACAAACCATCCCTGGGCCGTGGACTTGGCGACGGAGGAGGCCGCCATGTCCCTTAATATCAGCATCGACGAGCTCATTTCGGGCGGGTACAAGGTCTACACCACCATCGACCAGGGCGTGCAGACGCAGGCGGAGGCGCTGTTTCAGGACGGCAAGCACTTCCCCTCGGACGCCAAGGACGGCACGAAGGTGCAGGCGGCGCTGGTGGCGCTGAACAGCGCTGACGGATCGGTGCTGGCCGTCGTCGGCGGGCGGGACTATGAGGTACGGCGCGGACTGAACCGTGCCACCGGCATGAAGCGCCAGCCGGGCAGCGCGTTCAAACCGGTCTCCGTCTATGCAGCCGCCATCGACCAGTACGGCTATCTGCCCGTGAACATGATCGAGGACGTGGAGCGCGATTTTGGGGGCGGCTACACGCCGCGCAATGTGGGCGGCGTCTACAACGGCACCGTCACGCTCAGGGCGTCTTTGGCGCGGTCGCTGAACGCGGCGTCGGTGGACCTGATGACCAAGGTGGGCATCCCCGCCGCGCGAAAATACGCCGAGGCGGCGGGCATACCGCTCACAGGCAAGGACAACAACCTGTCCCTGGCGCTGGGCTCACTGACGGAAGGGGTCTCCCCCATCCTGCTCGGCGCGGCCTATGCGCCGCTGGCGAACGGCGGACAGTCGGTCGTGCCGCACACTGTGGCGCAGATCGTGGACCGCGACGGCCAGCTCGTGTACCAGCATCGGGCGCATAAAAAACGGGTCATGTCGGACCAGAGCGCGTACATGCTGACCAACATGCTGCTGTCCGCCGTGGACTGGGGCAGCGCGCAAAAACTCAAGGGTATACCCGGCGACGTGGCCGCGAAGACGGGCACGGTGGGCCTGTCGTCCGGCGGCAACCGCGACATCTGGACCGTGGCCTACAGCCCTCGCACGTCGGTGACCGTGTGGATGGGTTTTGACCAGCCCGACAAGGACCACGCGCTCCCGGACAGCGCGAGTGGTAGCAACCAGCCCGCCGCGCTGTGCGCAAAGCTGTTGTCCGCCTCGGGCAACGCGCTGGTCCAGGGGCGGTTTCAACGGCCACAGGGATTGACCGAGGTGCTGATCGATGCGCGGGCGCTGGAACTCACCCATCGGCCCATGCTGGCGACCAGCAGCACGCCGAAGTCGATGACCATGACCGAGGTGTTCAAGCTGGGCCAGGAACCCACCGAACCCAGCACGGCGTGGGTGCCGCCGATGCGCGTATTCGATTTGAGCGGCGAGTTGACATCGCCCACCAGCGCACAGCTGAAGTTCACCTGCGTGCAGCAGGACGCGATTTATCGGGTCTATCGGGCGGACGGCGAGCCGGTGGTGATCGCGGAGTTGATCGGCGAGGCGGGGCAGCAGTTGGTTGTGAACGACGATCAGGCGTATGAAGGGGCCGCGTATTTCGTGATTCCGGTGCACAAGGAGCTGTTGACGGAGGGGATCACCCTGGAAGGAAAACCGAGCGAGACCGTGGTGCCCAAGCGGCCGTTCGGGTTCAGGGACTGGATCGCGCTGCCCACTCCCCAGGCGACGGTGGCGCCGGTCGAGGTGCCGGAGGAAGCGGCGCTGTTTGTGGAGGAGGAAGAAGCAGGTTAACCTCACCGTCATCCCTCCCCCCCGCCGTCATCCGGAGCGCAGCGAAGGACCTTCCTCAAACTGCATGCTGAAAGTTTGAGGAAGGTCCTTCGCTGCGCTCAGGATGAC
>JAVBTW010000242.1:0-7609 GCA_031555975.1 Eubacteriales bacterium | reverse complement strand
GTCTGTTGTCCTCAAAAGCGCTGCGGAGGCTCTTCCTCGCGCCCCGAAGTGCCCCTGCTGCACAAGCTAACAAATTCGGGCCAAACCCTCTCCGACAAGGCCCATCACAAGGCGTCGGCCACCGGCGCGCGTCCTCATCTCCACCAAATCTCCGTCCGTCACGCGGCCCACAATCGCTGCGCCGGAACCGTACGGCGCGCGCCGAATCAACTCTAGCGCCCGGCTCTGTTCCCCCTGCGGCACCGCGATCAGCATCCGGCCCTCGCAGCCCATGTGCAGCAAATCCAGACCCAGCATCGCGCACAGCCCGGCCACGCGCTCGTCGACGGGCAGCGCGGCTTCGTCCAGCTCCGCGCCGATGCCCAGCTCGCACAGCACCGTGCCCAGCCCGCCGCGCGTGATGTCGCGCATACCGTGAAGCGGGACGTGTGCGCCCGCCAGCGCCGACACGATGCCGCACAGCGGCGCGACGTCGGATACGATGCAGTTGTCAATGCCCATTCGGGCGCTGAGGATGCAGGCGTGGTGATCGCCGAGATTCCCTGTGACAATCAGGCCATCGCCAGGGCGCACACCGTCGAAGGTCACCGCCTCACAGCGCAACTCACCGATGCCGCTGGTATTGATCATCAGTCCGCCCGCGCCTTCCACCACTTTTGTGTCGCCGGTGGCCAGGATGACGCCCGCCTCGCTGGCGGCTTCCGCCATCGAGCGCACAACCGAGCGCAGGGTCTCGATCTCCAGCCCCTCTTCCAGAATAAACCCGCAGCTCAGGTACTTCGGTGTCGCACGGCTGGTGAGCAGGTCATTCACCGTGCCGCACACGGCGAGCCGCCCGATGTCGCCGCCGGGAAAGTGCAGGGGCTTGACCACAAAGCTATCGGTTGTGAAGGCGATTTTTTCGGGCACATCCAGTGTCACCGCGTCCCGTGAACCATTGCCGCCGTGTGCGCCAAATGCATCCAAAAACACTTCCCGGATCAATGCAGCCGTATCGCGCCCGCCACTGCCGTGGGCCATGGTGATCCTCATGCGCGCCCTCCATTCCCGTGCCAGATGCCGCACGCGCCCTCCGCCGAGACCATGCAGGCGCCAACCGGGCGGTCCGGTGCGCAGGCTTTGCCGAAAAGCGGGCATCGGTCCGGCGTGATCCGGCCCAACATCACATCGCCACAGCGGCATCCAGGTTCGGGCACGTCGTCTGTCTCGTCATAGGGGACCGCGTATCGCGCATATTGGCTCCTCAAGCGCAGACCGCTGGATGCGATCTCACCAATCCCGCGCCAGTTGGCATCGCAAGGCGCAAAAAAACGCTCCACCAACCGCTGCGCCTCAGTGTTGCCGTGGTCGGACACGGCCGACGGATACAGGTTTTCCACCCGGCCTTCGCCCAGGTCCAGCTGCCGTAACGCGTGATACAGCGCGATCAGCAGCGGGTCCGGCTCAAAACCTGCGACAATGAAGGGCCGATGATACCGCGCAGCCAAGGGTTCGTAGACGCGGCAGCCCACCAAGGCGCTGACATGGCCGGGGCACAGGAACGCGTCCACTTCGGTCTCCCGGCAAAGAAAGTCCAACGCCGCAGGCATGGTGCGCAGTGCGGTCATCAAGCGCAAATTCTGTACGCACTCGCGCTCCATGGTTTCTAGCATCACCGCATACAGCGGCGCGGTGGTCTCAAATCCGACCGCCGCAAAGACAAACTGCGTGTTCGGCTCCGACTTCGCCATCTCAAGCGCCATGAACGGCGAAATGACCGCCCTGACATGCCCGCCGCGGGCCTTCGCATCGGCGAGGCTGCCAGTCGGGCCGGGCACACGCAGCAGGTCTCCGAAGCTGAGCACACAGGCGGTGGGCTGCGCAGCCTTTTCGCACAGCGAGCCGATAAACCCGGCGGGCGACACGCACACCGGACAGCCAGGACCGGAGAGCAACTGGATCTGCGGCGAGACCAGGCTTCGCAGTCCGCTGTTCATGATGGCACGGGTGTGTGTGCCGCAGACCTCCATGATGCGCGCCGGACGGCCGTACTCGCGCAGAAAACGCAGCAGCGCATCACGCGTCATCGCCCATCACCGCCTCCAGTTCGCGATACAGCGCCTCCAGTTCATCCGCCGCCGACTGCGAAAGGACCTCCACCGCACAGCCCGCATGCACGAGCACCCAGTCTCCGACGCGAGGCGCGATGAGCCGGACATTGATGGTGAAGGTGTTGCCAGACGCTCGGACCGTTGCCGTATGGGCGTTGGGGGCGACGGAGAGGATTTCAGCCGGAATGGCGATGCACATCGGGGCCTCCTTCATCACTGCGCAGACAGGCGATGAACGCTTGTCCCAGTGCGATACCGCCATCACCCGGCGGAACTTGCTGATTCCAGTATACTTTCAATCCCTTCTGGCGCAGCCGCTCCACGGCCAGCGTCAGCAACAGCCGGTTCTGCCATACGCCGCCGGATAGTGCGACGGTTTCGATGCCCCTTTCATCCGCGATGCCCCGGCACACCCGCGCGGTCATGTCCGCAACGGCCGCGTGAAAACCCAGCGCCAGCGCACCGGCATCCACACGCGCCCGCAGCGTCCACAGCATCCGCAACAGCGCGCCGCCATCCAAGTCCATATGAAGCGGATAGGCTGTAGGCGCCGCCTCCGCCGCCCGCTGCAGCGCGATGGCGCACTCCCCCTCGTAGCGGTTTTCATCGCCAAGGCCCAACACCTGTGCGGCGGCGTCGAACAGCCGGCCCATGCTGGAACACCGCGCCACGCCGATGCCCGCCATGCGCGCGGCGTCCATCAACCGCGCCTTTTCCGCGCCCACCAGCTCCGGTTCGCGCAGATACGCGTACGCCATCTGCCTTGCATCTCTCGCCGCCGCGTCGCCGCCGACCATGTCCACAGATTGAAGGTGCGCCACGCGTTCAAATGCCGCGCCCTCTAAGACCAGAAACTCACCGCCCCAGACCGCGCCATCCAAACCGTATCCGGTGCCGTCAAACGCCGCGCCGATGACCGGGCCTGACAGGCCATGCTCCGCCATGACCGACGCGATATGCGCATGGTGATGCTGAATTAGGACCAGGGGCAAACCCAACGTGCGCGCGTGTTCGGCGGAAAAGTAGCCGGGATGCAGGTCGCAGGCCACCGATTCCGGTTCGCACCGCATCAGACCGCAGAAATCGCCAATCCCCTCTCTGAACCGTGCAAAAACCCCGGCGTCCTCCAGGTCGCCCATGTGCGGGCCCAGCAGGGCTCGACCCTCTTGCGCCACACACCAAGCAGCCTTCAGATCGCCGCCCAGCGCGAGGACACTCCGCCCGCGCGGCACGGCAATCGCACTCGGTACATGGCCGCGCCCGCGCCGGATCACCTGTGCCTGCCCTGCAGCAACCTGCGCTACGCTGTCCTCCGCGGGGCGCACGATCTGGCGCGGATGCCGCAGCACCGATCGGATGCCCACTTCTTCAGCAAACGCGCGGGCATCCGCGTCGTCCGTGATGATCGCGCCGCCGCCCCGGTTCGCGCTGGTCAAAACCAGCGCGCCGAGCGCGTCCAACAACAGCTGATGCAGCGCCGTGTAGGGCAAAAAGGCCCCGCAACGGGCGTCGCCGCACAATACGCCCGGATCGAAATGCGAGCCCTCTTTTTTGTCCAACAGCACGATTGGACGAACCGGTGAGCACAGCAGCGCGGCCTCTTGTTCGCTGACATGGCAAACCGCTTGCGCGGCATCCAAGTCGCGAAACATGATCGCAAAGGGCTTATGGTCCCGCGCTTTGATCTGCCGGAGCGCTGAAACAGCCGCCGTCGAATGGGGTGAACAGGCGAGGTGATATCCCCCGATGCCCTTCATGCACAGCACTTCACCGGACCGTATGCGCGAAACCGCGTCCCTGATATCCGGCGCGATCTGCGGACCGCAGTCGCAGCAGTCAACGGTCTGTGCATGGCAGCGGCGATCAACGGGATCGGCATATTCCGCTGCACAGGCATCGCACATCCGATACGCGTCCATGGACGTGTTCGCGCGGTCGTAGGGCAGCGCGTGCAGTATCGTATATCGAGGGCCGCAGCCGGCGCAGGCATTGAGCGCATGGCCATAGCGGCGGTTTTCTGGGTCACGGATCTCGGCCACGCAGGCGTCGCACAGCCCGATGTCCGGTGAGGCCATGGCCGGGCCGCCTGAAGGGGCACTGCGCAGGATGGCAAAGCCAGCCTGTTCGGCCCACACCGTTTCGCTCACAGTCAACCGCTCGATGTGGGCGGCTGGCGGCGCCTCCGTTTGCAGCGACCGCAAAAAAGTGTCCAATGCCTCTGCTGTGCCTGCAGCATGAATATGAACACCGCCGCCCGCGTTCCAAACCGAACCGGATATGGAGAGACCGGACGCCAGCCTTGCCACAAACGGACGAAATCCAACGCCCTGGACGGTGCCCGTGATGGCGACTGCGACGGCGCGGACGCCCTCACCGCTCACGCGATCTCCTCCGCCTTCTCTCTGATCCACCCGGCCAGCTCATCAAACCCCTCCCCCGTCTTGGCCGATGTAAAGAATACCGTCGCGTCGGGATTGAGCCTGCGCACCCCTTCGATGAACTCCACCTCGTCAAAGTCCACATAGGTCACAAGGTCCCGCTTTCCGATGACGATGGCGTCCGCCTTTTCAAAGGCGAGCGGATACTTGTAGGGCTTGTCGCTGCCCTCGGTCACAGCGCAGAGCAGCAGCTTGATGTGCTCACCGATCATGAACTCCGCAGGACACACCAAGTTGCCAATGTTTTCGATGACCAGCACGCGCACACCATCCGGCACCGCCGCAGCCGCGTTCGCGACCAGTGGCGAGTCCAGATGACACGCGCCGCCCGTGTTGATCTGAATGGTGTGGATGCCCTGTTCCCGCAGCTTTTGCGCGTCGATGTCCGACTCAATATCGCCTTCAATGACGCACATGGGCAGTTCCAGATACTGGGCGATCCGCGTCAGCGACGACGTCTTGCCCACGCCCGGCGCGCCCATGATGTTCACGCAAAAGATGCCCTTCCGCGTTAGCGCCTGATTCAACTCGGCCGCCAACAGCGCGTTGCGCTCGTGTATGGATTGCTGGATTTCAATTTCCTTCGCCATGCTCAATCTCCTCGATTTCTATCGATTTGACGAAAAACTCCCGCCCGATCTCCGTCGGCAATCCCTCGCCGCCGCAGGGGCAATCAAAACGAAACGGTTTGCGCTCGAACAACTGCCCGCATCGCTGGCATCGAAGCCTCGGCTTCACGCGCTCAAAGGACAGCGCGGCTTGTGCGCACAGGGTGTCTTTGGATATCAAATCAAAGTACAGCGCCACGCAGTCGGCCACGACACTGCTGTCCTCGCCCACGATCAGATTGATCCTCGTCACCCTTGCCGCACCTTCGCGCCGCGCGGCGTCCTCAGCCAGCCGGATGATCTGTTCTGTCAGCTTCAGCTCGTGCATGGAGCACATCCTTCGTCAGTGTGGTGGACGCTGCAACCCGCTGCGTATGCATCGACAGGCATTTTTTCGGACAGCTCTCTGTGCAAGCGCCGCATTGGATGCAGCGGAACCGCTCGATCGCCCATTCCTTATGCTCGCGAACGACAGTGATGGCGTCCGTGGGGCATTTCTTTTGGCAGATGCCACAGAAGATACACAGCTCGATTTCGTTCTCGATATGGCCGCGCAGCGCGTGTGCGCTCGGGGCCTTTTCCGTGTGCGGGACGGTAGTGGGCCTGCCAAACAGACCCGCCATCAGCGCCTTGGCGCCCATCCGCGCCAGCACATCGGCCATCCGCATCGCTTTCTCACGGTCGATGTCCTTTCGCACGCCGCCAATCTTGCACACGGAAAAAAATCACACGCCCGCCGGTGGTCATGTCAAACAGGTCCAGCACTTCCTCGCGCAGCCGCCAGCAGTGCATGAACAACGACTCAAACCCCAGCGCGTCCGCAAGCAGCCCCATCCACATCAGATGGCTGTGCGCACGGCTGAGCTCGGCCCAGATGGTGCGCAGAAACTGTGCCCTGTCCGGGACTTCGAGTTCCATCGCGCCCTCCACCGCCATGCAATAGCCCATGCCATGCATGAAGGAGCAGATCCCGCAAATGCGCTCAGCCACATAGACGTATTCAACGAAATCCTTCTTCTCTACCAACTTTTCCAAGCCGCGATGAATGAATCCGATGGACGGGATGGCCTCCACGACGCGCTCGTCCTCGAGCACCAGGTCCAGGTGGATGGGCTCGGGCAGCACCGGATGCTGCGGACCGAAGGGCAGTATGGTTCTCTGGCCCATTACTTCAAAGCCCCCTCTCCATCCGGCTCCGTCCGCGCCATGAACGGCGTCTTGACGGCAACTTGATAAAGATTGCCCTGGAAGTCCACATTCATGCCTTGAACATCGACGCCGAACAGGTCCTTCATCTCATTCTCATACAGGTACGCATACGGATATGCGCCACTGACCGAGTCAATGGGCGCGCCATGGGGCAGTTCGACGCGGAGGTTGCATAGCGCACTGTCCCGCTCAAAGGAATAGAGGATATCAAAGACACCCGTGTCGGTGACCGAGATCTGCGCCAGCCTCCATCCATCGCGCTTGCGGCGGGACGCCTCGGGGAACAACTCCGTCCGGGGGATCGATTCATAGGTCTGCATCAGTCGCGCCCCCTCTCGCCAAGGACTTCGATCGCCTTGATGACCCCGTCAATGATCGACTCCGGCCGCGCCGCGCAGCCGGACACATAGACATCCACCGGAATCACCTTGTCCACGCCGCCAATAATGTTGTAGCACTCGCGAAAAAAGTTGCCCGTGCTGGCGCACACACCCACCGCCACCACTACCTTGGGCGTGGGCATCTGGTCATATAGCTGCTTCACGACGGGCAGGTTTTGGTGGTTGACCGCGCCGGTGATCAGCAAAATGTCCGCGTGTTTGGGATTGCCTGTGTTGATGGCGCCAAACCGCTCGATGTCGTACAGCGGCGCAAGGCATGCCAAAACCTCGATATCACACCCATTGCAACTGGACCCGTCATAGTGCAGGATCCACGGGGATTTTTGCAAGAAGTTCATGTGATGTCCTTTCCAAGCGAAGTGTATGAACCCAGGCTCAGCGATAGAAATTGAGCAACAGCAGATTGATGCCACCCAGCACAATCGTCACCAGCCAGCTGGAACTGAGCGCCAACCTCCACTTGACCCGCGCGGTGGCATTGTCAATCACCACTTCCAGGCAGAAGATCAGCAGCGCCGCCACTGCCGCCAGCAGCCAGCTCCAGGGATCGGCCCAAACAAAGAACAAATACACCAGGCCCAGCGCAAACACCGTCTCCAGCCAGTGGGTCACCTCGAGCATCGCCATGCAGATGCCCGTCAGCTCCGTCGCGATGCCCTTGACGATCTCCTGGTGACCGTGGTGAGACATGCTCAGATCGAACGGCGACTTGCGCAGTTTGATCGTCAATATGTAGGACAAACCCAAAAAGATCAGCGGCAGTTTCACGATGGCGGGCTGGGTTGCCGCGAACGCGGCGTTGGCGCTGAAAGAGCCTGTGACCTGGTAGTAGCCAAACGCCATGATCAGCACCATGGGTTCGT
>JAVBTW010000233.1:0-7200 GCA_031555975.1 Eubacteriales bacterium | reverse complement strand
CGTGAAACAATTTGCCTTCATGCGAGCATGTTTCACGTGAAACATCGATGGGCGCCAGGAAGCCACTCAAATTGGCGCGCGCGCCAGAAACGGCGAACGCCGGTGCACACGGTGATTCTGTCTATACCCGTTCTGCATCGTGTCACAGGCGCATATAAATGAGTTGATCTGCTGTTCGCTCGCGCCTGCCATGATGGGGCTGGCGCGGCGGGCGGACGACGCGGAAAGACGGCGGGAGCCTTCTGCCCCAAACGACGAAAGGACGAGCCGTTTAGCCCGCCCTGCGCACACCTGAAGCGCTTTCGCCCTATTCGTGCTCCACGTCCCGTTCACGAAACAGCAGGGAGATGCACCACAGGCCTGCGACGCCCACAATGGCATAGATGATTCGGCTCAACACGGCCGCCTGTCCGCCACAGATATAGGCGACCAGGTCAAAACCGAACAGGCCGATCAACAACCAATTGATGGCGCCGATGATGACCAGGATCAGGGAAATTCGATCGAGCATCGTGTTCACTCCTTTTATTCTCCGCCAAGTACGCGGTTTGAACAAAGTATGCCCAGTCTTACGTCAAAGTATGTGCCGTATGCAAAATAAAGTCGGCGAACGGGCATTGTGCGGTGGACGTCGGGTTTGCAATATGGTATGGTGTTGTTGCCGTGGTTTGGCATCAATATACAAGTTTGGAGCGTAAAGGGAGGCGGATGCATGAACAATCAGAACCAAGATGCGGACAAGCTGGCGATACCAAAGAAACTACTGATCGCCGCGCTGGGCGTGGTGGTGGTGGTCATAGTGGTGCTCGCTGCGGTGCTGGGCGGCCAGGTCAGCAGCCGGAACAACGCCCTCGAAGCCAGCGCAACCGCGCTGCAGAGCGCACAATCCACTTTGACAACCACCGGTGACGAGTTGGCGGCGCTGAAGGACGCGCACTCGAAGCTGACGAGCGAGTTTGAGGCGCTCAAGACGGAGCACGACGCGCTCAAGACGCAAACTGACGAGACGAACACAGCCAAGGCTGGTGCGGACGAGCAGATTCAAACGTTGACCGGTCAGATTGACGAGTTGCAGAACCAGCTAGACTCATTGGGCACCGAGAAATCGGGATTGGAAGAACAGCTGGATTCGCAACAATGGGACGCGGCCAGCAAGGCCAAGGACCAGGAAAAGAAGATTTCCGAAGCACAGGCGCAGCTGAAGACCGCCCGCGAGCGGCTGGATGAGGCCAATGTGCGCATCGGGATCCTGGAATCGGACCTCGAAGCCGCGACAAACAATGTAGAAGCGCTGACCAGCAAGCTGCACACCACCAGCATGGACCTGCAAGACATGCAGGCTGATGCCGAGGCTCGTGGCGATGTCTTGGCCCGCAGTGAGGAACTGGAGTCAAAGCTGACCGCTGCGGAAGAGGACGCCGCGGGGAAGGCCGCGCTGCTCGCTGAGGTCCAAAAGAAGGCTGACGATGCCGCCGCAAAGCTGACTGCGCTGCAAAAAGTTGCAGGCGAGAAGGACGAGCAGATCCAAGCGCTGACCGACGAGCTGACCGCGACCCAGGAAGAGCTTGCCGGCAAGGCTTCGCTGCTCAGTGACGCGGAACAGCAGGCAACCAGTGCCCAGGACACCCGCGACGGCGAACTGGATGCGCTCAGGCAGGCGGCCGAGGCCAAGGATGCCCAGATAGCCGATCTGACGCAGCAGGTTGCGGCGCTCACAGCGCAACTGCCAGGCGAGGAAGCCCAGGCCGCAGCGGACGACATGGCCATCAAGCTGAACAGGTACGAAGGCCAGATTGAAGAACTGCAGAGTGAGATCGCAACGCAGGACGCAAAGATTGCCGAACTGACCGATCAGCTCGCGGCAACGGCCGCAGCGCCAGAATCTGCGGAGCCTCAACCGGACGAGCACGAGGCTGAAATTGCCGCCCTGAGGGAGCAGCTCGCGGAAAAGGACAAGATGATCGAGGATTCCGGCACGAGCTTGGCCGAATTGCGCACAAAGATTGCCGAGTTTGAGGACAAGGAATCCGGCGAAAGCGACATCAAGGCGCAGATGCAGGCGGAATACGAATCGAAGCTGGCCGAACTGCAGGCCGCGTTGGACGACACGACCGCCGAACTGCAGACGGCGTTGGCGTCCGCACAGACGGGCGTACAGGCAGGCGTGGAGCAGGCTGCCCAAAAGTTCGATGAGTTAAAGAAGCAGCTCGAATCGGGAACTGACGAACTCGATGCGGGTATGATGGACATGATCAACGGCCTGAAGGACTTCTTCGCGCCGTATATGCCCGAGGAAGAGTAGTCATCAATCGCATGGTCGGCCACCCAAGACAAGGGTGGCCGGTTTTTGCGTTGCAGGAATCACGGGCAAAGGCCATGGAGCGCGCTATTCTCTGCCCGCATCCGCAATCACAAAATCGAAATAGACACCAGGATGCGGATCGTCGCTCAGCATGTAGTGCCACCACTCGCTTTCATATCGCTCAAAGCCAGCCTGCCGCATGATCGCAGCCAACGCGTTCCGGTTTGTTCGCTGGGCTTCCGTCAGCCCATTCGCGCCGTGGTGTGACAATACATCCATGTAGTCGAATCCTGTCCCCATGTCCAATAGCTCGCCTGATTGAGCGTCCGTGAGTGTCAGGTCGACGGCCGCGCCGCGGCTGTGTCCGGACCTTTTCGCCAGATAACCCTTCGTAAACAAATCCGACCTGTTGAGGTTCGGGTAGTGCGTGTCTTTAGTCAAGCCGTCCTCCGGAGCCACAGACCAGGCCATAAATGCGTCCACGGCGCGCTGGGGTCGCGCTCCATCCCAAACCAACAGCCGGTAGCCCGACGCTGCCGCCGCGGATGCGGCCTTTTGAAGCGGCGTGACCATTTCTGTGGAAATCGCGATTCGGTTCGCCTCATATCCCGGCACCTGAGCGCCGGTGAAGTTGTCCCGGGTCGCATATTTTGCCTCCCAAGCAACGCCGGAAATGGCCTCGTCCAAGTATACAAACCCTTCAGGCAGCGAAAGGTCATCCTCAGACTCATGCAATATCGGCATTGCAGGGGCCTTCATGGCATCAGAAACCGGCTGCACATGCAAGCAAATCGCCTCATTCCCTCGAAAAATCCTCGTAAAGCGCAACCGAAGCTTGCGCTTTGATAGGTATACGGTATATAATACAGCCAACGCCCCACATGCGCAAGCAGTATGTGCTGAGGAAAGATGTGGTCGAACATGAAGTCAAAATGGGTGGTCATCTACATCGCCCATGGAGAGGCTGCCGTGGCCGCCATCAGAAATTTGATGGACCGCGAAGGTTTTCTGTGCCGCATCGAGCCCATCACCGCGTCTGGCGGCGAGGTATGCTATGAGGTGATGGCGCTGCCCACAGAGGCCCAGGAGGCCCGCGACACATTGCATGAGAGCGGATTCTGAGGAGGATATAAACAAGCATGAAGCGAATTGGTGTTTTGACGTCCGGCGGCGACGCGCCCGGCATGAACGCGGCGACCCGCGCGGTGGTGCGCTGCTCGCTCACCAACGACATGTCTGTGGTTGGTTTCAAGCGCGGCTATAACGGCGTGTTGATGCGCTCGGCGGACCAGATCGACGACTATCAGATGATGACCTCGCGCAGCGTGTCCGACAAGATCCATCGCGGCGGCACGTTCTTGATGACCGCCAGATGTCTTGATTTTATCAATCCCGACGTGCAAGACAAGGCCATCAAGAACATGCGCACATTGGGCGTCGAGGGCCTTGTCTGCATCGGCGGTGACGGCACGTTTCGGGGTGCCGCGGCGCTGAATGCCAAGGGCTTTCCTACCATCGGTGTGCCGGGCACCATTGACAACGATTTTGAGTACACCGACCTCACGATCGGTTTTGATACGGCGCTGAATACCGCCTGTGAGTGCGTCAACCGCATCCGCGAGACCAGCGATTCCCATGAGCGCGCCTCAATGGTCACTGTCATGGGCCGCAACTGTGGCGACATTGCCGTGCACACGGCGCTGGCCTGCGGCGCGGAGATCGTGCTGATCCCCGAGCGCAAGTGGAGCGTGGAGGAGGTCGCGGACCATGTGAAGTGGGGCGTCATGCGGGGCAAGCGGTCCATGATCATGATCATGGCGGAAGGTGCCGTGGCTTCGCTCACCAGCGATATCGAAGCGATCCAGCAGGAGCACGAAGAACTCCAGGACATTCGCCCCAATAAGCTCTCCGCCAGCCAAATCGCAGAGGTGATCGAGGTGCTCTCAGGTCAGGAAACCCGCGCCACTGTGCTGGGCTACACCCAGCGCGGGGGCAGTCCGACGGCCAGCGACCGCATTCTGGGCTCCAGACTGGGCGCGCGCGCGGTGGAACTGCTTCAGTCGGACATCACGGGCCGGGCGGTGGGCGTTCAGGGCGGCAAGTTGATCGACGTGCCGATCGAAGACGCCACAGGTGGCGCGCGCCACGCGGATCAGGAGATGCTCAGCCTGATTGACGTGCTCAGCTGACGGTGAGCGGCATCGAAAAGGACATTCGCATCCAGGGCGTGGGGTCGGAGCTGCAGGGCGTTGGCCGTGCGGCAGACGGCCGTACGCTTTTCGTTGTGGGCGCGCTGCCGGGCGAGTTGGTGGATGTGCGCGTGACAAAGGAAGGCGCGCGGTTTTTGGCAGGCGAAGTCATTTGTTGTCATGAAACGTCCGCCGATCGCGTGACACCACCATGCCCCTATAACGACCGCTGTGGCGGTTGCGTGGCGCAGCATATGAGCTATCCATTGTCGCTGAAGCTCAAGGCGCAAAAGGTGCGCGATGCGCTGGCGCGGATCGGCGGACTGAAGGACGTTCAGGTCATGGAAACACTGGCGTCGCCGGATGCGTGGCGTTACCGCAACAAGGCCGAATATGCCTGCGGCAGCGGTGTGCTGGGCATGACAGAGCGCGGCGGTCATGGCGTGGTGGACGTGCGCGATTGCTTGCTTCAGCGTGAAGCCAGCCTGGCATTTTTGGATGCCGTGCGAAGATTGGAGGTCAAAGGACTGGCGGGCGTGGTCACGCGCGTGAACCATTTGGGACAGCTGATGGGCATGGTGGCAGTGCCGCAGCACCTTGCAACGCGGTGTGTGATCGATGCGACGCGGTTGTTTGCCTCGGTTCCCGAGCTGGCCTCACTCTACCTCTGCGCGTTGAGTCCGAAGCCCAATCACGCACTGGATGGATCGTGTCGGCTGCTGGCCGGTGAAGAACGATTGTCAGAACGTATGTGCGGCATCGATTATGCGCTGTCCCCGCACTCATTCTTTCAAGTCAACCGCCGACAGGCGGAGGTGCTGGTATCTGAGCTGTTGTCAGTCCTGGCGCTGAGGGGCGACGAAACCGTTGCCGATCTCTATTGCGGTATCGGCACCTTGACGCTGCCGCTGGCAAAAGCGGCGAAGGGGGTGGTCGGCGTGGAGATCGTCGCCCCGGCCATCGAGGACGCAAAGCGGGCGGCGGCTGACAATCACATCAGCTATATCGATTTTGTCTGTGGCGATGCCTGCACAGCACTTCCGAGATTGCTCAAGAAGGGTCTGAAGCCCGATGCCATCGTCGTCGATCCACCGCGAAAGGGTCTCGATCCCTTGTTGGTCCAGATGATCATCGCATGCGGACCGGAAAAGATCGGCTATGTCAGTTGTGACTGCGCCACATTGGCCCGCGACGCAAAGCTGCTCGTGGAATCGGGCAAATACCGGCTCGAAAAGGTGCAACCGATTGATATGTTCCCCTGGACTGAGCATGTCGAAGCGGTTGCACGGCTCACAAAAGCCAATATGTAGGGATTGCGCTGCCAGGGCGTGGAAGGTGAAACGTTCGCAAGCGATCAAACGCACGCATGGAGGCCAGAAGATGACGGAAAGACAAATGCGGCGGGACCCATGGATATGCATGCGCCTTGCCTGATGGCAAACGAGGGTTTTTGTGTGGGTTTGGCGTCATCCCATTGCTGACGTTTCGCGCGGAGCATGTTCAGCAAGCCAAAGAGGCGCTGAGCGCACAGGACGCATTCTATTCAACGCAAGTCTCCGGTTAGTTTGCGTCCGTCGTTTCGGGCTGTCGTGTCATTTTCAGCACGACAGCCCTTATCTGTCCGTTTGGCGATCAGACCTGTCTGCTGAGCAGGTTAGCTCAGCATGACAGTCGCGGCCACGATGGGCAAGCCGGTATAATTGGCATCGGTGAGGTTTATGGTTCGATCAGCAGCAGGCTTATTCTCAACCTGAAGCGTTACGTTCTCGGTTAGCAAGGATGTGCTCTGTAGCGAGCTGTCGTGCTCATGCTCGCCGTCTGAATCGATTTGCAGATAATAGACTGTCGGGGCACCCGTATCGGCAAACGGCACGTTGGGGAACACGGCGTCGCCGAATTCATCCGAAGTGATCACCATACCGTACAACTCGACGCCACCCGCGTCGGTGCGCCTGAATGTGGCGCCCACTACGGGTATGCCCGTTTCCAAGCCATCTTCCGTCACGTGCAAAGTCAGTGTACCTGTGGCACCGATTGTAAAGCCGTACGTGTCCGTTCCCTCGATGACAGTGATTGTATTCGGCTGGATCGAGTTGTTGTCGTAACCGACCGCAGAAGCAGTGACAGTGTAATCGCCATTTAGTATCTGATCGTCGCCTGTGCCATTGATGATTGTGATCGTATAGGACATAAGTTTAGTTCTCCTTTTTCTATAGGCAGACCTTGATAGTGCTGGTCTGTCATCGTGAATGTGGCCGCCGTCAGCACGGGCCTCTTGACAAAGATGAAATCAAGGACGCGGCGGCAACAGGGCGACAGACAGGCCCAGCAACTCGCTGCATTGGGGAAAAACTCGTCGCTGCTCTCGACGGTAATGTGGTATTCCCCCAAGACAGGCACAGCAAACCGATAGTGCCCGCAGGGACAGGCCTTTCCGCAGCTAATCAGGTTTCCGCAGCAATCGGTTACGCGGACACGATAATTCGCATTGTTTTGTTGGTCGGGGAAACACCGGATGATGCATCCTCCCCGTTGAAACGTGGCCATCATTTCATCCCTCCCGTGTTAATGACGGTCATATTACCATATGGCAACCACTGATCAAGTGTTCAATAGGCTTGATGCGAAGAAGTCAACCCGCCGGAGAAAAATCCTTGTGTTGCTGCGGAAATGTGGCCTCTCGACACAGAAAAAGGCGAGCTTCGCCAT